>SBFI01000350.1 GCA_006227875.1 Acidobacteriota bacterium | reverse complement strand
GCCACGGAGACCGGTCGAATCTTGTTGAGAATCCATAATCATTAATATAAGATGGGCCTCTAGTGGAGAACAGCATGAATCGGGAGCAGCCGCTCGTCTCGGTCGAGGACGTTACCTTCGGGTACGAGGAGGAAGTGATCCTCGACCGGGTGTCGCTCGAGATAGGGGCGCAGGACTTCCTCGCCATCATCGGACCCAACGGAGGGGGCAAGACCACCCTGCTCAAGGTAATCCTGGGTCTGCTCCGACCCTGGTCGGGGCGGGTCAGGGTAGGGCTGGACGGCAAAGAGATCGGCTATGTTCCGCAGTTCGCCGGCTTCGACAAGTCCTTCCCGCTACAGGTCTTCGATGTGGTGCGGCTGGGTCGGTTGGGAGACCGCGGGCCGCTGCGCCGCTACTCACGGGAGGACAACCGCCGGGTCGAGGAGGTTCTCGACCGCTTCGACCTGTCGTCGGTGGCGCGGGAGACGATCGAAAACCTCTCCGGTGGACAGCTGCAGCGCACACTCATCGCCCGGGCACTGGTCACCGAGCCCCGGATCCTGTTTCTGGATGAGCCCCTGGGCTCGGTCGATCCCGAGTCCCGACAGGCCGTGCTGGGGCCCCTCGAGGAGCTCAACCGGTCGATCCCGGTGGTGGTCATCACCCACGACATCACGCTGTTTGCGGGCATGATCAAACAGGTGGCCTGTATCAACCGGGAGCTCTTCTACCACCCGGGGGCCGAAGTGACACCCGAGATCCTGGAAAAGGTCTACGGCTGTCCGGTCGAGCTGGTAGCCCACGGTGTTCCCCATCGGGTCCTGAGCGATCACCACCACTGAGCGACAGGATCATGGAATCTCTGGCCACCCTTTTGTCCTACGAGTTTGTCCGCAACGCTATCTACGCGGGGCTGCTGGCAAGCGTCTTGTGCGGGGTCATCGGCACCTTTGTCGTCGTCAAGCGGCTGGTTTTTGTCAGCGGCGGGATCAGCCACGCGGCCTTTGGTGGCCTGGGTGTCTGCTACTTCATGGGTATCCAACCGCTGGCCGGTGCGGCGGCCACGGCGGTTCTTGCCGCCCTCTGGCTGGGCTCGGTTGGTCACGGCAGGGAGAGATCACGCGACGCCAGCATCGGGGTGCTGTGGGCGGTGGGTATGGCGGTGGGCGCCATCTTCATCTTCAAGACTCCGGGGTACGCCCCCAATCTCATGACCTACTTGTTTGGCAACATCCTCACGGTCGAGCGTGGTGATGTGCTCCTCACACTCATCGGACTGCTGGTGATCTTTTTCGAGGAGTTCGTGGCGGTGGCCTTCGACGAGGAGTTTGCCAAGGTGCAGGGGGTGCCGGTGCGGGGCTTTACGACCCTGTTGATGGTGCTGGTGGCGCTATCGGTCGTGCTGCTCATCCAACTGGTGGGCATCATCCTGGTGATTGCCCTGCTCACCATCCCGCCGGTGATCGGCTTGATGCTGACCCGGAGCTTTCACCAGGTGATGATCCTGTCGACCCTGATCGGTGCGGTGATGACCCTCGGCGGTCTGGCGCTCTCCTACGGCTTCGACCTGCCATCGGGTCCCACCATCGTCCTGCTGGGGACGGTGTTGATGCTCGCCGTGGCTCTGCTGCGTCGGATGCGCCGGGAAAAGAGAGTGCGAAGCCCTCAGCAGATGCGGGATATCACCTGAACGCCGGTCCAAGGGAGCCTCGAGATGCAACGTGACACCCGGCAGCGCCGTGCCATAAGAGAAGTCCTGGAGCAGGCCGACCGCCCGCTCAGCCCGGGAGAGCTGCTCGAGGCAGCGCACGAGAGGGTGCCGGGGATCGGGCAGGCGACGATCTACCGCAATCTGAAGGCCCTGGAGGACAAGGGCTGGTTGGCGGTCGTCACCATCCCCGGCCAGCCGAGCCGCTACGAGCGGGCCGGCAAGGCTCACCACCACCACTTCCTTTGCCGCTCCTGCGACGCCGCCTACGAGGTCTCGGGTTGCCCCGGGGACCTCGAGCCACTCACCCCGGCCGGTTTCCGGCTCGAGAGCCACGAGCTGGTGCTCTATGGTCTCTGCCAGACCTGCCTTGCCGGCTAGCCGATCGGTCTTTCCGGTGCCGACAACGACAACCAGGACTTTCGTATGGATGGTAGCCATGTTGGCGCCGGTGCTCCTGCTGTGGACCTGCAAGTCGCCACCGGAGACAAGATACAGGTCGCGGTCAGCGTCCCGCCCCAGGCCTTTCTGGTCGACCGCATCGGCGGAGATCGAGTCGAGGTCCAGGTCATGATCCCCCCCGGTACCTCGCCGGCGGTCTACGAACCCTCACCCCGACAGCTGGTGGCGCTGAGCCGTGCCCGGCTATTTGTCAAGGTGGGTCACCCGCATTTCCTCTTCGAGGAGACCCATCTCGATGGGGTGCTCGATCGGCTGCCCAACGTGGTGGTGGTCGAGATGGTCGGCGGTGGGGACGGGCACCCAGGCACCGAAAGCCTGGAGGACCCCCACGTCTGGCTCTCCCCACCGGCGATGATCGAGACCGCAGTCGAGATCGCCAAAGCGCTGGCCCAAATCGATCCCGGACAAGCCGCCGATTACCGGCAGCGGCTGGAGCGGCTGCTGGAGGAGATCGACCGCACCGATGCCGCCGTTCGCGAGCTGCTCGCACCCCTCGAGGAGCGGAGCTTTGTCGTCTTTCACCCGGCCTGGGGACACTTCGCCCGCGAGTACCGGCTCGAACAGCGGCCGATCGAACAGGAGGGCAAGGAGCCAAGCCCCGCCCGGCTGGTCCAGCTCATCGAGGTGGCGCGCGTGAGCGACGTCCGGGTCATCTTTGTTCAGGAGGGCTTCTCCGACCAGGGGGCACGGGTGATCGCCAACGAGGTCGGGGCCGAGGTCCGGGCGCTCGACCCGTTGGCCCATGACTGGCCGGAGAATCTGATTCAGGTCGCCACAGATCTGCGGGCGGCGCTCGCTGGCCACTGAGCCACCCGGGCCTGATATCATGCCGTCCTTCGGATCGGCTCGATCCGGGCCGGCCACATCACCAAAACGACTTTTGAATCGTTAGCCTGCATTATTCATGACCGCGCGAGCAGAATGCAGGCTTTAAGGAGGCATCATGTCCGTACGACTCTCACGCCTGCTGACCGCAGCCCTTTGTCTCGCCCTTCTTACCGCGGGCGTCTCCCTGGCACAGACCAAGCTGCTCCGCTACCCCGATATCCACGGCGATCAGGTGATCTTCACCTATGCCGGAGATCTCTGGCTGGCCTCCACTTCTGGTGGTCTGGCCCGGCGGCTGACGGCCCACCCCGGCCAGGAGCTGTTTGCCAAGTTCTCACCCGACGGCGAGTGGATTGCCTTTACCGGGCAGTACGACGGCGACGAGCAGGTCTATGTCATCCCCACCACCGGTGGGGAGCCGCGACAACTGACCTTCTATCCCGCCCGGGGGCCGTTTGCACCCCGCTGGGGATACGACAACCAGGTCTGACGGCTCGGCGGTGCTCTTCCGCTCGATGCGCTACGGCTGGGATTTGAGCGACACCCGGCTCTATCTGGCCCCGATCGAGGGTGGTCTGCCCACGCCGTTGGCGATGCCGGTTTCGGGTGGCGGCGATCTCTCGCCCGACGGCACCCGCGTGGCCTACTCGCCCCTGGCCCGTGACTTTCGCACCTGGAAGCGGCACGAAGGTGGATGGGCCCAGGACCTCTACATCTTCGATCTCGACAGCTATGAGCTCGAACAGGTGACCGACCATGTGCGATCGGATCGGGATCCGATGTGGATCGGGGGCAAGATCTACTTCTCCTCCGACCGGGATGGCACACTCAATCTCTACTCCTACGACACCCGTACCAAGGTGCTCGAGCAGCTGACCACCAGCGACGTTTGGGATGTGCGCTGGCCGAGCGACGACGGTGACCACCAGATCGCCTACGAGCTCAACGGCGAGCTCCAGATCTACGATATCGGTGGTGGCGTATCGCGGCCCCTGTCGATCGAGGTGCCCGACGATGGCCTGGCCAAGCGTCCAAGACGCACCGAGGTCGCCGACTTCATCGAGGGCTTCGCGCTCAGCCCCAAGGGGGAGCGGGCGCTGTTTGTCGCCCGTGGTGATGTCTTCAGCGCCCCGATCGAAAAGGGCCGGACACGCAACCTGACTCAGACTTCCGGCGCCCACGACAAATGGGCACGGTGGTCGCCCGACGGCAAGCAGATCGCCTTCATCTCCGACGCGACCGGTGAAGAGGAGATCTACCTCGTCCCCCAGGACGGCACGGGTGATCCGGTGCAGCTGACCGAGGGTGGTCAGGTGATGCGTTATACGCCCGAATGGTCGCCCGACGGCAGCCGCCTGGCCTTCAGTGACAAGAACGGCAGGGTCTACGTGCTGGAAGTGGAGAGCCGGGAGCTCGTCCAGATCGCGGACGAGGCCCGCGGACAGATCCGGGACTACACCTGGTCGCCCAACGGCGGCTACGTCGCCTTCTCCATGTCCGACATCAACGACTACAGCTCGATCTACATCTGGAGCGTGGCCGACCGCCAGCTCCAGCGCGTCACCAGCGAGATGTTCCACGATTTCGAGCCGGTCTGGGATCCGGACGGTGACTATCTCTATTACTTTTCCGACCGCGAGTACGCGCCGCAGATCTCGTCGATCGAATGGAACTTCGCCACCGATCGGGAGACCTACATTTACGCCTTGGCGCTGCGCGATGACGTGGCACACCCGCTGCCCCCCGAGAGCGACGAGGTGACAATCGACGAGGAGAAGGACGACGGCGACAAGGGAGAGAACGGAGACAAGGAAGAGGAGAACGGCGAGGAGAAGAGCAAGGACCCGATCGGGATCGACTTCGACGGCCTGGCCGGACGGGTGGCACGGGTCCCGGTCGATGCCGACAACTTTGGCGGGCTGACCGCGGCGTCGGGCTACCTCCTCTACGTCAAGGGCACGCCCTTCTATTACGGCCGGAGCGCGGACACGAAGTCATCGCTGCAGATCTTCTCCTTTGAGGACCGCGATGCATCGACTCTGGCGGAAGACATCGCGGGTTACGCGCTGTCGAGCGACGGCAAGAAGGTGCTGGTCCGGCACGGCTCCAAGTTCAAGCTCTACGACGTGAAGAGGAACGGCAAGGACTCGGCCAAGGATGTCTCCACCGCGGGCTTGGTGGTCGATCTCGTTCCCGAGGAGGAGTGGGCTCAGATCTTCGACGAGGTCTGGCGGCGGAATCGCGACTTCTTCTATGTCGAGAACATGCACGGCTACGACTGGGAAGCGCTGCGTGAGCAGTATCGGCCCTGGCTGGAGCACGTCGGGCATCGCTCCGATCTCAACTATCTCGTCGGTGAGATGATCGCCGAGCTCAACGTCGGTCACACCTACAAGGCGGGTGGCGACTACGAGA
>SBFI01000398.1 GCA_006227875.1 Acidobacteriota bacterium | reverse complement strand
TGTTGGTCGGTTCCCATCCGCAGCGTCAAATGGGCCGAAGGGCCGGATGAGGAGGACCAGGTCCGCGTCCTGGGGACCGTGGCCTTCTACCATGAAGCACCGCGTGAGGCCGAGGCCACCGACCTGGATCTGTTGGAGATAGCAGCCACCCTGGCCGGTCTGGCGCTGATGTCGGTGAAGGTGCACGAAAAGGTCGAAGAGCAGGACCTCTACGACGTCCTCACCAGTCTGCCCAACCGGAGGCTCTTCACCCAGGAGTTGCGTAATACGGTGAGCGGCATGAGCCCGCACGAGGACAAGCTCGGGGTTCTGCTGATGGATATCGATCACTTCAAGGAGGTGAACGATACCTTTGGCTACGCCGTCGGCGACTTTCTACTCCGCAGTGTTGCCGAGCGACTGGCCACGACCCGCAAGGGTGCCGACCTGGTGGCTCGCTTTGGTGACGACGAGTTCATCTTTATGGTCACCGACTTCTCGAGCAACGACCACTTTTCAAGGAGATCGCAACCGAGCTCCTGGCAGCAGTGTCCGAACCACACGATTTCAGCGGCCAGCAGCTGGTCATCACCGCCAGCCTGGGTGCCAGCCTCTATCCCTGGGATGGCGAAGACGCACAGACCTTGATGCGAAACGCCGAGAATGCGTTGCAGGCCGCCAAGAGCCAGGGACGCAATCGACTTCGCCTCTACGCACCGACCATGGGTGTCAACGCCTTCGAGAAGCTGCAGCTCAAGATGGCTCTCAGCTACGCCGCCGAGAACGACGAGCTCGAGCTTCTCTTCCAACCCAAGGTCGCCAGCGAGTCGGGTGAGATCATCGGCGCCGAAGCGCTTACCTACTGGAACCATCCGGGACAGGGCCGTCTGTCGCCGGGTAAGTTCATCCCCCTGGCCGAGGAGACCGGCCTCATCCTGCCGATCGGCAACTGGATCCTCAATGCGGCCTGCCACCAGGTCAAAGCCTGGCGCAGTGCCGGCTTCCGTGACTTTACGGTGGCCGTCAACATCTCGCCACACCAGTTTCGGGAGCGCACGTTTGTAGACACCGTGGCGACCATTCTCGAGCGCGTCAACCTCGAGCCCGAGGCGCTGGAGCTCGAGATCACCGAGACGGTGGCGATGACCGAGGTGGAAAAGACCATGGAGCGGTTGACCGAGCTGCGGGCTCTCGGTCTTACGATCTCGATCGACGACTTTGGGACCGGTTATTCGTCACTCGCCTATCTCAAGAGATTTCCTATTCACATCTTGAAGATCGACCGCTCTTTTGTTCGCAACCTGCCGGGTGACAAGGAGAACCGGGCGATCACCAAGGCGGTCATCGCCCTGGCCCACTACCTCGACCTGCACCTGGTCGCCGAAGGTGTGGAGAATATCGAACAAGCCGATTTTCTCGCCCGCGAAGGTTGCCAGTACCTCCAGGGGTACTACTTCAGCATGCCGATCTCCAGCCGCGACTTCACCCAGATCCTGAGCGCCGGCATCGGCAAGGAACAGGGCAAGTCCTTCGTCAGCAAGCCGAGAATCATCCAGCGCTGACCGGTCTCCACTAATCATGAGCCATCGCGAGGCGGGAGCCGTCCAGCGCTTCTGGTATCTCGAAGGCTTTGTCGACGAAGAACGCCGGCTGCGCCGCATCCCGATCCTCGATCTTCCGTTCAGCATCGGGCGCCAGGCGGGTCTGGATCTGACGTTGGGCTCGAGTCTGGCTTCCGGGCAGCACGCCGAGATCTACGAACAGGGCGGCAGGCTGATGATCCGCGACCAGGGGAGCACCAACGGCACCTTTCTTAACCGTGATCGTCTCACCGGTGAGGCGCCCCTTGAAGAGGGAGACATCCTCCACTTCGCCACGCTCGAGTTTCGATTGGGGCTCCTAGAACCGGGTCAGACGGAGGCTCTGTTCGGTTCGACCCTGGCCATGAAGTCGGAGTTACCGGCGCTGCTGGTCGATCGCACCCGGAGATTTCGCGAGCTTCTCGACCAGGGCGCGGTCGCCTCCGTCTACCAGCCGATCGTCAGGCTCGCCGACCGGGAGACGGTCGGCTACGAGGTCCTGGGGCGAGGCTCCTTCGAGGGACTGCCGACCAACATCGGCGAGCTGTTCGAGTTGGCGGCCGTCACCGGCACCGAGGCCGAGCTCAGCCGGCTCTTTCGCTCTCGGGGCATTGCCGAATGCGCACGGCTGGCCAGTCCCCGGCGCTTCTTCTTCAACACCCACCCATCCGAGCTGCGTGAGACTGCTCGAAGCGGTCGAGAAGCTCCGCACCGAGTTTCCCCAGGTCGCCATGACGCTGGAGATTCACGAGGCAGCCGTCACCGATCCCGGCACCATGCGGGTGATCAAAAGCCGGCTCGCCGAGCTCGACATCCAGCTCGCCTATGACGACTTTGGCGCCGGCCAGGCGAGACTGGTCGAGCTGGCGGAGGCGCCACCCGACTACCTCAAGTTCGATCGCGCCCTGATCGAGGGGATCGACCAGGCCGCCGACTCGCGGCAGCGGCTCCTGGAGGGGTTGGCCAACATGGCTATCGAGCTCGGCATCGCGCTCATCGCCGAGGGTGTGGAGAACGCCGCCGAGACAACGGTCTGCGAGGCCATGGGATTCGAGTACGGCCAGGGCTATCATCTCGGGCGCCCGGTGTCGGGAGACACCCTCGCCACCTGATAAAGTACGACGCCCTATGAAGCCTTTCGACCCTTTCCAGAACCCCGACCTTTTTGTCGATCGTCACCTCGGATCCGGTGAGACGGAGATCCGAGAGATGCTCGAAGCGCTCGGCTGCGACTCGATCGACGATCTGGTCGACGCAGTGGTCCCGGCATCGATTCGCCTCAGCCGTCCTCTGGACATAGGCGAGCCGCGAGGAGAGCACGATGTTCTGCGGTGGCTCCGTGAACTGGCTCTCAAGAACTTTGTCTGCCGCTCATACATCGGGATGGGCTACTACAACACCCATACTCCGCCGGTGATTCAACGGAACATCCTGGAGAATCCCGGTTGGTACACCCAATACACTCCCTACCAGGCCGAGATCGCCCAGGGGCGTTTGGAAGCGCTGATGAACTTTCAGACCATGGTGGCCGATCTGACCGCCCTGCCGCTGGCCAATGCCTCGCTGCTCGACGAAGCCACCGCGGCCGCCGAGGCGATGAGCATGGCCCTGGCGATCACCAAAAAGAAGAAGAAGGGGCTCTTTGTCGCCCGGGACTGTCACCCCCAGACCATCAGCGTGGTCGAGACCCGCGCGCTTCCCCTCGGTTTGGAGGTGCGCGTTGGCGATACCGCCGAGATCGACTTCGAGTCCGACGATCTGTTTGCGGTTCTCGTCCAGTATCCGACAACGGACGGCAGAATCCTCGACTACAGCGAGCTGGCCGAGCGCGCCCATGCGGCCAGCGCCCTGCTGATAGTCGCCACCGACCTGCTGGCGCTGGCGCTGCTGCGGCCACCGGGTGAGTTCGGAGCCGACATCGCCGTCGGCTCCAGCCAACGCTTTGGAGTACCTCTCGGCTATGGTGGTCCACACGCGGCCTTTCTTTCCACCCGGCAGGAATACGAGCGCCATCTGCCGGGACGGGTCGTGGGCCTCTCCAAAGACGCCCAGGGCGACCCCAGTTTCCGTCTGGCTCGTCAGACCCGCGAGCAGCACATCCGACGCGACAAGGCGACCAGCAATATCTGTACTGCACAGGTCCTGCTGGCGATCATGGCCTCGATGTATGCCGTCTATCACGGTCCGGAGGGCCTGCGGCGAATAGCCTCGCGGGTCCATGCATTGACTCGTCTTCTGGCCTCCGGACTTCACCGGCTCGGTTTCGACGTCGGCAACGATCTGTTCTTCGACACCCTGAAGGTCAAGGTCGACAAGGACGCGGCCCTCGAGATCATGACCGCGGCTCGGAGCCGCTGTCTCAATCTGCGCCACTGTGAGGATGATGCGCTGGGAATCTCGCTGGACGAGACCGTCACCCTCGGCGATCTGAAGGATCTGTTGCTCGTTTTCTCGCGTGCCCACCAGCTGCCCTTTACGGCGAACGATCTGGCCGCCGAGTCGGACCTCGAATCGGGTTATCCCGCACCCTTCGCCCGCACGAGCGAATACCTCACCCAGGAGGTCTTTCACCGGTTTCACTCCGAGCACGAGATGCTCCGCTACATGCAGAAGCTCCAAGAACGCGACCTGTCGCTGGCCACCTCGATGATTCCGTTGGGCTCCTGCACCATGAAGCTCAACGCCGCGGTCGAGATGGTACCCATCAGCTGGCCCGAGTTCGCCAACATCCACCCGTTTGTTCCACCCGAGCAGGCCCAGGGCTACGCCGAGCTGTTCGCACAGCTCGAGGGCTGGCTGGCGGAGATCACCGGCCTGCCTGCCGTCTCGCTCCAGCCCAATGCCGGCTCCCAGGGCGAGCTCACGGGTCTGTCCATCATTCGCGCCTACCATGCGGATCGTGGTGAAGGCCACCGTGATGTCTGTCTGATCCCGACCTCGGCCCACGGCACCAACCCGGCCAGCGCCGTCATGGCCGGCTACAAGGTCGTGCCCTTTGCCACCGACGAACGGGGCGACTTCGATCTGAACGATCTACGCGCCAAAGCCGAGAAGCACCGGGAGCGGCTGGCGGCGGTGATGATCACCTACCCCTCCACCCACGGCGTCTTCGAAGAGGGCGTGCGCGAGGTCTGCGACATCGTGCATGAGAACGGCGGTCAGGTCTATCTCGACGGTGCCAACATGAACGCCCAGGTAGGTCTCTGCCGTCTGTCGGACATCGGGGCCGACACCTGTCATCTCAATCTGCACAAGACCTTTGCCATCCCGCACGGCGGTGGTGGACCAGGGGTCGGTCCGGTCTGTGCGGCCTCGCACCTGGCCCCGTTTCTGCCCGGTCATCCGGTCGTACCCACCGGCGGCGAGAAGGCCATCGGTCCGGTGTCGGCGGCGCCCTTTGGCAGCCCGGGGGTCCTGCCCATCTCCTGGACATACATCGCTCTCATGGGTGCCGAGGGACTCACCCGTGCCAGCCAGGTGGCGATTCTCAACGCCAACTACATGGCTAAAAGGCTGGCCGACCACTACCCGGTGCTGTTTACCGGCAGCAATGGCTTTGTGGCGCACGAATTCATCCTCGATTTCCGTGCCTTCAAAGATTCGGCCGGTATCACGGTGGACGACGTGGCCAAGCGGCTCATGGACTACGGCTTCCACGCACCCACCATGTCCTGGCCCGTTGCGGGCACGATGATGATCGAGCCGACCGAGAGCGAGTCGAAAGCCGAGCTCGACCGCCTATGCGACGCTCTCATCGCCATCCGGGATGAGATCCGGGAGGTCGAGAGCGGCAAGGCTGACGCGGAGAGCAACGTGCTCAACAACGCACCGCACACGGCCAAGGTGGTCACCGCCGACAAATGGGACCACCCCTACAGCCGTGAGCTAGCTGCCTACCCCGCCCCCTGGGTACGCGAGCGCAAGTTCTGGCCACCGGTCGGCCGGATCGACAACGTCTGGGGCGACCGTCATCTGATCTGCACCTGCGACCCGGTGGAGAGCTACCTGCTCGAGCCGATGCTGGTCGAAGCCGAGAAGTAAGCCCGGCGTTTCGCATCGAACCCCGAATCAGATTGACACGCGGCACTGGGGACAGCCGACCGGGTCTTCGAGTCGGCCGGAGAGATTCATCCGCTCGAGTCTTGCGACCCGCTCTGGCCCACACCCCGGACAGTCGATCAGCCTTTCGATGTCCCACATATCGGCCAGGACAACGCCCCGATCGAGCTCCAGCGCCCGCTCGAGGGCTGCCTCCATCTGATTTAGCGTGGGTGGCACGAACTCACCGCTGCGCTCGAGGCGGTCGAGCTCGCCGTTGCCGGAGCGCACCGGTATCAGGGTTACCACCTCGGCGCCCCTTTCGAGGGCATACTCCACCGAGCGCACCGCCCACTCGACCGTCTCGGCTGTAGGCACAAAGGGAGCCCCGACGAGAACGAAGGCCCGTACACCGATTCCGGCCGGACACAGCAGGGCAGCGGCACGGCCGAAGTCCTCGAGCTCCATCCGTTTGTTGAGCCGCAGCAGGGCCTGTGGGTGGGCCGTCTCCAGCCCCATGGCCACCTCGAGTCGCCCATCGAGGAGAGCGGCGAGCTCGAGCGCTTGTTCTCCCGCCAGGCGAGGATGGCACTCGACCGTTACCCGGGCAAAAGGAGCCAACCGCTCGACGATAGCCGGTAGATCCGAGCGGGGCACTGCCCGTGGGTCGAAGAAATTGCTGGCGTTGTAGAGCTTCACCCCCGCCCCGGGCGGAATCGTACCGACCTGTCGCAGAGCCGCGTCGAGCTGCGCCGGGATGGCACCCTCAGGGGTCGCACCTACCAGGGTCTGTTTCCACAGATCACAGAAGACACAGGTAAAGGGGCATTCGGCACCGGCGAGAAAGATCGTTATCGAGGGTTGAAGGCCCCGATCCGGTGTCCGCTCCTCTTCTACCAGGACCCCAAGAGGATTCCAGGCATCCACCGCGTCCTTTGCCGGCCGCAGGTCGCGGATGCGGCGGTCGGCGGAGGAGGACTTCACCCCTGCCCGTTGCCAAAGCTCGTCAGCAGATGACTCCGGTAGGCCTCCTGCGCCGCGGAGAAACGGCTCTCAAAGGCCGCGGCCGAGGTGGCGCCCTGCTGGAAGCGGCGCTTGGGGAAGATCGGTAGCTCGAGATCGGTATGAGCGAGGATGCCCCGCCGCATGATCTCGCCCTTGAGGGCATAGAGCTCCTCGATCGACCCCCGGCTCAGCTCGGCAAACGGGATGGCCGTCGCCAACGAGACCACCACCGGACTGGTGTAGGGGCTGAAGCCGGAGAAACCGAGCCTGCGAAGCGGGGCGTAGGTGCGCACACAGCCGCGGCTCTGGCCACCGCTGTAGGTCAGCGAGTGTTTGACACAGTCGACTCCCCACCCCTCCTGATAGAGGAGCGGATTGTTGACCACGCTGCGGATGGTGAGCTCGGCGTTCTCTTCGATGGGATAGTCCTTGAGGTTCTCGTCGCCGCCGTCACCGTCGGCGATCAAGCGCCACTCCGGATACCGGTGGCGGATTTCGCCCAGAAGAGCCAGATTGACCGTCGCGCACTCCACATCGAGCGGCTTGTAGTCCTCGATCACCTCCACCGCGGCAAAGGGGTCGAGACGACCGGAGTCGACCTCGACCACCTCCCCCAGCATCTCGAGCCCGGTGCGACGGAGAAAGTCGCGCGCCTGCCCGGCATCCGATCCCTCGCCGTCGACCGCCAGGGTAAATGCTTTGAGACGGGCCGGGCTCTGCCCAGAGCGGAGCAGGTGATGGTAGAGACCCAGCAGCACTGCCCCGCTGTCGACGCCACCAGAAAAGAGCACCCCGATCGGCTCGGCTTTGGGGACCGCCAGCAGCCAGGTTTCGATCTCGTTCAAGATCGCACCGACGTAGCGCCGCCCGATGACATCCAGATCGGCCGGCATCGGCTCGTCGGGCACCTCAAGGAAACGGGTGTGAGTCGGGTTGGGGTCGGGACACCCGATCAATCGCAAGCTGGTGACAAAGTGGGCCGGCACCATCCGGGTGTAGGTCGGGTGGAACTGGTCTCCATAGCCCTCTTGGTCGAGAAAGTCCCTGATCTCGTCGATCCGCTCGGCCACCACCAGCAGGGGACCCTGCTCCTCTTTGGCCAGAAAGAACCGCAGCGGTCGATCGAGGCTTCGCGCCATCCGCACGAGCTCTCCCTCTCTCGCCACCAGAGCAAAGGAGCCCTTGACCTCGGACAACTCG
>SBFI01000254.1 GCA_006227875.1 Acidobacteriota bacterium | reverse complement strand
CTCGAGGTGCAGCAAGAGGCCGGGATCGAGAAGCACAAGGCGTTGCTGATGGTCTACCGGCTGGAAGAGGCCGGGCAGATCCAATCGGAAGAGGCGGCGATCACGGCGACGCCGATTCCCTCCATCTCCACCACCGATCTTCTTGGCGCGGCGGGGGCGGCGGCGGCCAGAGAGGTCGAGGAGGATGGATGGCTCGACTCTCTCAAGACACGCGCAGTCGAAAAGCCCAAACGGATAGCCGAGTACCCGCCCTGGCCGAGCCGTTTGTTGGCCATCGGGCTGGTAGTGGGTCTGGTGAGCGTGGTGCTGATGAACCCCCGGTTCCTGATCCTGCCATTCCCGGGACAGAAGGACCTGCGGCAGGAGTTGGAGAATCTGAAGTATTCCGCCGCGTATCTCAAGATCGATCGATCGGCCAAGACCTTCTTCCTGCTCGAGGGCCGATTCCCCGAGAGCTTGAACGACTTTCTCCAGCCCGAAGACCTGCTCGATCCCACCGGTCAGCCCTTCGAGTATTCGGCTCTGGCCTCGGGCTATATGCTCCAACGAGACCAGCCCGAGGAGGCCTCGCCCATCACCTCACGGGCCGAGACCATCACCGGCAATTTTCTGCTCGATCCGGAATTTGTGGTACCGGAGCTGACCGAAAGGCCCCCTCTCATCCTCCTGGACTGATCCGCAGGCCGTTTTTGCTCTTTTCTGCCCTCCCGAGCTGCGGATCGGGAATAAATCTGAGTATATTTTTGTAAGATAATGGTGTAGGCGGGTTGACAAGGATGCGCTTAGGTTTGTACCCTGTCAAGGGAGGCCTGCGAATCCAGGGCCCGCTCCCCGAGAATAAAGCAAACAGGAGGAATATTGACGTGAGCAAGACAATCGGAGTCGATCTGGGGACCACCAACAGCGTGGTCGCCATCATGGAGGGCGGCGATCCCCAGGTGGTCGCCAATGCCGAAGGCAACCGCACCACCCCCTCCGTGGTGGCCTTTACCAAGGGTGGTGAACGGCTGGTAGGCCAGGTAGCCAAACGCCAGGCGGTCACCAACCCCAAGAACACCGTCTACTCGATCAAGCGCTTCATGGGCCGCCGCTTCGACGAGGTGAGCGAGGAGATGCAGATGGTGCCTTTCGAGGTGGTGGACAAGGACGGCGGAGTCCGTGTGGTCATCGATACCAAGGAGTTTTCTCCCGAAGAGATCTCGGCCATGATTCTGCAAAAGCTCAAGCAGGCGGCTGAAGATTATCTGGGCGAAAAGGTGGAGAAGGCGGTCATCACCGTACCGGCCTACTTCAACGACGCGCAGAGACAGGCCACAAAGGATGCGGGCCGAATCGCCGGCCTCCAGGTCGAGCGTCTGGTCAACGAGCCGACGGCCGCTGCCCTGGCCTACGGTCTGGACAAGGACAAGGATCAGCTGATCGCCGTCTACGACTTTGGCGGTGGTACCTTCGACATCTCGATCCTCGAGGTGGGCGAGGGGGTGGTCGAGGTCAAGGCCACCAACGGTGACACCCATCTGGGCGGCGACAATATCGACCAGCGCATCATCGACTGGCTGCTGGAGGAGTTCAAGAAGGATCAGGGCATCGATCTCGGCCAGGACCCGATGGCGGTGCAAAGGCTCAGGGAGGCCGCAGAAAAGGCCAAGATCGAGCTGTCGAGTGCGCAGGAGACGGACATCAATCTGCCGTTCATCACGGCCGATGCCTCCGGTCCCAAGCACTTGAACATCAAGCTCACCCGCAGCAAGCTGGAGCAGATGGTCGAAGACCTGCTCGAGCGCTCGGTGGAGCCGTGCAAGCTGGCGCTGAAGGATGCGGGAGTCACTGCCGACAACATCGACGAAGTGGTTCTCGTTGGCGGCCAGACCCGGATGCCGGCGGTGCAGAATCTGGTCAAGGAGCTGTTTGGCAAAGAGCCCCACAAGGGCGTCAACCCGGACGAAGTGGTGGCGATCGGTGCCGCGGTCCAGGGTGGCGTTCTCAGCGGCGACGTCAAGGACATGCTGCTGCTGGACGTGACGCCGCTGTCGCTGGGCATCGAGACCCTGGGCGGTGTGTTTACCAAGCTCATCGAGCGCAACACCACCATCCCGACCCGCAAGACGGAGGTCTTCTCGACCGCGGCCGACAATCAGACGTCGGTCGAGGTCCACGTGCTCCAGGGTGAGCGTGAGATGGCCAAGGACAACCGGACACTGGGTCGTTTTCACCTGGTGGGTATACCGCCGGCGCCTCGCGGCTTGCCGCAGATCGAGGTCGCTTTCGACATCGACGCCAACGGCATCATGAATGTCTCGGCCAAGGACATGGGCACCGGCAAGGAGCAGAACATCACCATCACCGCGGCCAGCGGGCTCGAGGAGACCGACATCGAGCGCATGGGACGCCGAGACTCACTCCGACGAGGACAAGGAGCGGCGCAAGAAGGTAGATGCCCACAACCAGCTCGACAGCCTGATCTACACCACCGAGAAAACGCTGGGTGAGCACAAGGAGAAGCTGGACGCCGGTGACCGGGGCACACTGGAGACCGCCATCGAGGATGCCAAGAAGGCCCTCGAATCGGACGACCTCGAGACCCTCGAAGGGGCGATCAAGCAGCTCACCGAGGCCTCGCACAAGCTGGCGGAGCAGGTCTACCAGACCGCAGCAGGTGCGGACCCCTCCCAGGCTGCCGATCAACAGACCGGCGCGGGTGCTCAGGCAAGCGACGACGAGGTGATCGACGCCGAGTACGTCGATGTCGAAGAGGGCAGTTGACCCCAGCCGTCCACGGGTTGAGGGGTAAGGAGAGTCATCGATGCCACGAAGAGGCCAGCGGAGTCGCCGAAAGTACCTGATGATCAGTGCGGTGGCCGAGCGCTTCGAGATCCATCCGCAGACCCTGCGGCTCTACGAGCGCGAGGGGCTGCTCAAGCCCGCACGCAGCGCCGGCAACACCCGGCTCTACGACGAGGACTCGATACGGCGGCTCGAGACGATCCTGACCCTGACCCGGGACCTGGGAGTGAATCTGGCCGGGGTCGAGGTCATCCTCAACATGAGGACGGAGATGGAGTCGATGCAAGTCGAGGTCGACCGCCTGCTCGACCTCGTCAAGCGGGAGATCCTCGACCGCAAGGCCGGGGTGGATCGCAAGTACGCGCTGGTCAAAGTCTCCCGCGGCCCGCTCAGCAAGCCCGAAGACGGATAAGGAAACAACAAACAATAGCCACCGGATCGGCCTGGTCCCACGGGACCGGCCGATCCGGTTTCTTTGTGTCCGGCCGGCGGGGGGAGAGTGACCCCCCGTGCTACCATTTCGCCATGCCTGCAGTAGCTTCCGGCGTGTGTCCGAAGTGTGGAGGTCGTGGTTGGGTGGTGAGCCATGACGACGACGCGGTGACGGCTCATCCCTGCGACTGC
>SBFI01000279.1 GCA_006227875.1 Acidobacteriota bacterium | reverse complement strand
GGAAGCGAAGCGGCTCTGCGGGCGCCGCCGGGCGCCGCAGCCGACCGCATCGGTGGATCGCCCGCGCGCACCCGGAGCGAGCATCGGGAGACTCAGCGTGGAGACTAGGAGGTCCGGCCGGCACGGTGGCCGGCGGTGTCGTCGCAGGGACGCTTTGGGGCTAGCTTACGAAGCGGGTGACCAGCCGATTGATCACGCTGCGAGGGTAGTTCGAGATCGGCGACGGCAGCCCCGCGAGAACCTTTTCGAGCTCGGCCAGGGCCTCGTCCACCGAGGTCGCGGGGTTGGCCTGCCAGGCGATGCGCTGGCGTCGGTCGACCAGCATCAGGGCCGGCTCAGCCTCGGTCTCCTCCGAGTCGGTGCCGACACCGTAGGCCAACGAGAACTTGCGATCATCGGTCAGCAGGGGAAAGGGCAGCTCCAGATCCCGCTGCAGCTGTTTGAGGGCCGGCTGCTTGGCCGGACTGATACCGAGGATCGTCGCCGACTGCTCTTTGAGAGCCGGCTGTTGCGCTGCCAGAAGGCGCAGGTCGCTCCGTACCCGATCCGATTCGGGATCGGCGAAGAAGTAGAGGACCACCGCCATGCGGGTGACCTCGTCGCGGCATGAGCACTACGTCTTCGGTGGAGGTGAGGTCGAAATTGGGTGCCTCGCTGCCCACAGCGACTTTTCCTGTCATCGGTTGCTCAGCTCCTGGGATTGGGGTTTGTCTCAAGAACCCGGTAAGAGCCCCGAGGGGATGTTCTTGACCAGATCGAAATATAGCACCACCACCATCAAGGTGATGATCAGGACGAAGCCGACCTGGTTGATCCGCTCCTTGGCCTTTAGCGACAGATCACGTCGTCTGAGACTCTCGATCAAGAGTATGAGAATCTGACCTCCGTCCAGTATCGGAATGGGGAAGAGGTTGATGATGGCGATGCTGATACTGATCAAGCCCATCAACTGGAGCAGATGCCGGAAACCCGAACGGGCCGCGGCCCCGCTCAGGGCGGCGATCTCGATCGGCCCGGACAGGGCGCTCTTGGCGGCCAACCTCCCGGTGAGGATCTTGCCCAGAACCTGGACCGTCTGGCGGGAAATCTCCCAATTGAAGCGCACGCTCTCCTTGAGCGCGTCGATCGGGCCCAAACGTTGGAAGTACCCCGGTCGAAGACCGATTTTGCCTTTGTCGCCCTCCAACCGGGGGACCACGCTCAGCTCCACCGAGTCCTCACCCCGCTTGACCTCCACCACCACCTGCTGTTCGGGGTGATCCTCGATATAGGCGACAAAGTCCTCCCATTTGACCAGCGGCCTGCCGTCGACCCCGAGAATCTCGTCACCCCGCTGAAAGCCGGCCGCTTCGGCCGGGCTGTCGGGGAGCACCTGTGCGATCCGTGGCAATACGGTCGGGAAGACACCCGCATCGCCGAATTCGTATTTCGGCACCTTTGCAGGTGTGATCTGGGTGCTAAAGACGTTGCCCCCGCGGTCGACCTGGAGCTCGAGGGTGTTGCCGGGGGAAGTCAGAAAGGTGAACTGGACCTCGTCCCAGTTCTCGATCGTCGTGCCGTCGATCTCGAGGATGCGATCACCCCGGATCAGACCGGCGGTCTCACCCGGCGATCCCTCGGCCACGGCGCCGACCACCGGCTCTATTTCGGGGAGGCTCGAGACTTCTATACCGGCCATCAGGACCACCGCAATCAGGATGACTGCCAAAACGACATTCATCGCCGGCCCGGCCAGATAGACCAGAATTCGCTGCCAGCGCGGCTTGTTCAAGAAATCCTTGGGGTCGTCGGAGACCTCTGAAGGGTCTTCACCACCCAGCCGGACATAGCCGCCCAGGGGCACGATGGCGACACGATAGTCGGTCTCCCCTCTTCTGAATCCCCAGATTTGCTTGCCGAATCCGAGCGAGAAGGTCAGCACCCGGATGCCAAAGGCCTTGGCCATCAACAGGTGCCCCGCCTCGTGGACAAAGATGATGACCCCCAGGGCGAAGACAAAGGCGGCGGTGTTACTCAGAACGTTCAACATACTCTCTGACTACTCTCTTTCACTCTTTCTAGGATGGAATCTCGAATCGATGGGGCAGTGCAAGGCTCGTGCCGTTCTACCGGAGAGTCTCCTCAGCTCGCTCTCGTCCCCACCGGTCCCATGCTAGCGCCTCTTCCAGGGTGTCGACGGCCGTCGGCTGATGTGCGTTCAGTACACCCTCCACTGTCGGCACGATCGAGCTGAAAGGGATCTTTTCCGCCAGAAAGGCCTGCACCGCCACTTCGTTGGCGGCGCTGAGCACCGCCGGTCCGCTGTCCCCCATGTCGAGCGCCGAGCGGACCAGAGCGACGGTGGGGAACTTTACCGGATCGACCTCCTCGAACTCGAGGCTTCCCAGCTCCCAAGGCTCCAAACGGGCGAATTCGTTGTCCCACCTCTCGGGATACGAAAGCGCATACTGAATGGGGAAGATCATGTCGTTGACCGACAGCTGAGCCAGCCAACAACCGTCGCGAAACTCCACCATCGAGTGGACGATCGACTGGGGGTGGATC
>SBFI01000370.1 GCA_006227875.1 Acidobacteriota bacterium | reverse complement strand
CCGAGCTCATCACGAGGGGCCGAATCGAGCGTCCGACACTTGGTGTAGAGATGCTGACGGCGCAAAGGGTTCCCGAGCTCAAGGTGGAGGGCGCCCTGATCCTGCGTGTTGTTCCCGACAGCGGCGCCGATCGCGCCGGGTTGCGAGGAACGCTGACCGATACCGTCGGTCGGGTCCGACTGGGCGACGTGATCGTCGAGGTGGACGGACACCCCGTGCACTCGGCCGACGACCTGGTGCTGGCGCTCGAAAGACGACAGGTCGGTGAGATGGTGGAGGTCACCGTGCTGCGCAACGGCCGACGCCGGAAGGTCGCGGTCGAGCTGGGACCGCCGGAGCGCTAATCGGCGAGCTTGTTGTAGAGCCAGGCCAGGACCCAGCCGCCGATAAAGCCATCGACAAAGCCCCAGATCGCCCCGATGACGGCTCCCACCGGGCTGATGCCGTAGCCGAGGTAGAACTTGCCCATCAGAATCAGATGCTCGCCGCCACCGACGACCAGGGCCCAAACCGTCATAATCAGTACCGCGAGCCCCCACAGGATGCCCCCACCGCCAGACCGAGAGCCTTTTTGTCTAGCTGCATCTCATCTCCTCCTTCTTTGGTGATTTGCCGGACTGTCTCCACATCCTGTGCGACGACCGGCCGGATGTCAACGGTCGGGAAGCTGATCCTGCCCCTGGTCGTGCTGTTGGCGGCCGCCTGTTCGCGGCCACCTGAAGTGGATCTGCTGATCCGCAACGGCACCATCTACGACGGGTCGGGCGATTCCGGCTTTGTCGGCGATCTCGCCGTCGACGGGGATCGCATCGTCGACGTGGGGGAGTTGCCCGGGCCGCTGCGCGCAGCGGTGGAGATCGATGCCGAGGGACTTGCGGTGGCGCCCGGTTTCATCAACATGCTCAGCTGGGCCAATACCACGCTGCTGGTCGACGGGCGTGGACTGAGCGATGTCAGCCAGGGGGTAACGCTGGAGGTCTTTGGTGAGGGGCTGTCGATGGGTCCGCTCACCGAAGAGATGAAGGTGGAGATGGTGGAGCGGCAGGGCGACCTCCGGTTCAATGTCGAATGGACGACTTTGGGCGAGTATCTCGACTACCTCGTAGAGCGTGGAGTCGCACCCAATGTGGCTTCGTTCGTGGGGGCCACCACCGTGCGCATACACGAGCTTGGGCACGAAGATCGGGCCCCTATGCCCGAGGAGCTGGAGCGGATGAAGTCGCTCGTCCACCAGGCGATGCGGGAAGGGGCGCTCGGGGTCGGGTCGTCCCTTATCTACGCCCCTGCCTTTTTTGCCGATACCGAGGAATTGGTCGCCCTGGCAACCGTGGCCGGTGAATATGGGGGCATGTACATCTCCCACATCCGGGACGAAGGTGAGGGGTTGCTGGACGCGCTCGAGGAGTTTCTTGCCATCGTCGAACGAACCGGCGTTCGTGGCGAGATCTACCACCTCAAGGCGAATCGCGAGCAGAATTGGGGCAAGCTGGAGGAGGCCATCTCACTGATCGAGCAGGCCCGCAAGCGGGGCCTCGCAATCACCGCCGACGTCTACCCCTATGCGGCCAGCGCTACCGGTCTGAGTGCCAGGATGCCGCCCTGGGTACGCGAAGGCGGCCACGAGGCCTGGATGAAGCGGCTGCAGGACCCGGCTACCCGCGCTCGGGTAAGAGAGGAGATGACACTCATTGCGCCCGAGCGAGTCCTCCTGGTGGGATTTCGCAGCGAGGAGTTGAAGCCTCTGACCGGCAAAACGCTGGCCGAAGTGGCTGCCATGAGAGGCACCTCTCCCGAAGACACGGTTATCGACCTGATCATCGAAGACGACAGCCGTATCGGCACCGTCTATTTCGGCATGTCGGAGGAGAATGTCCGCAAGAAGATAGCGCTGCCGTGGGTCGCCTTTGGCTCCGACGCCGGCGCCCCGGCCCCTGAAGGGGTCTTTCTCCTGTCCGGATCGCACCCGAGGGCCTATGGCACATTTGCCCGCATTCTCGGCAAATTCGTTCGCGAGGAGGGGGTTGTGCCCCTGGCCGAAGCTCTGAGACGGATGACCTCGCTGCCGGCCGGCAATTTGGGGCTCGAGGACAGGGGTGAGCTGGCCCCGGGCTATTTTGCCGACATCGTGGTCTTCGATCCGGCCGAGATCCGGGATCACGCTACCTATCGGCGACCCCACCAGCTCTCGAGCGGGGTTATCCATGTCTTTGTCAACGGGGTCCAGGTCCTGGCCGATGGAGCACACACGGGGGCCCGGCCGGGTCGGGTGGTCCGGGGGCCCGGTTGGACGGGTGACTGAATAGGTCCCGAACCCCCAAACCACCAATTATCGCCTGTGGAATATTCGATAGTCAGACCTCTGTCCCGCGATGCAGGATGCAAGGGTGCCGCGCCGGCTCTCGCTGGTTCGTGCAGGGTATGTCTGGAGCCCGCTGAAGCGGGTCATCTAAAGTGTCAACACCGGTACACATCCTCTCGCTTTTCTCCATCATCGTCACGGCCATCTATCTGTATCTGGGGGTCTTTATCCTGCGCTCGAACCCGCGGGAAAGGCTCAACCGGGTCTTCTTCCTCTCCTGTCTCGTTCTCTCCTTCTGGTCCTTTGGCTATACCTTTCTCCCCGGTGCCGCCGACAAACAGGATGTGTGGTTCTGGTACAAGGTTTCCGCCGTCGGCTGGACGATCGGGCCGGCGCTCCTCCTCCATCTGACCATTCTGCTCGGCCGCCCGGAGTTGTTGAAGGGGCGACGTTGGGTGTTGCCGGCGGTATACCTGCCGGCGGCCTACTTTCTGTTCGAGGCCTGGACGGGTTCGCTGGGTGTCGTCGACTTTGTCGACACCCCCTTTGGCTGGTCGGATGTCTACGGCGCCGCGACCCTGCCATTTATCGGTTATCTGCTCTATTTCCCGATCTACATCGGACTCGGTCTCGGGCTGGTTTTCGCCAAGGGCCGCGGCAGCGATCTCATTGCGGTGAAGAAGCAATCCCGGCTGATCGCCGGCACGGGTTTGCCGCTGCTTGTTCTGACCGGCGTCTCCGGGATTCTGCTGCCCTGGCTGGATGTCCGGGTGCCGCCCGAGATCTCCCATCTCATCGTCCCGGTCTGGGTGCTGGCCGTCTGGCAGGCCCTTTCGATGTACAGCCCCATGACCCTGACCCCGGCGGCAGCCGGTCGGGATGTCCTGAAGACGGTTGCCGATGCGGTGATACTGGTCAACCGCGACCACAAGGTGGTCGGGGGCAATCCGGCTGCCGAAGAGCTGTTTGGCCTGGACGAGGCCCACCTACACGGTCGATCGATTGCCGGTTTGATCAAGGAGAAGGACCCAACCGCCGGCTCGGCGGTCGACGATCTGTTGGAGGATGAAGACACCGAGAATCTGGAGCTGATCTTTCGCGGCGAGGCGGGTGAACAGATCCCGGTCAGCCTCGCGGCCTCCTCCGTCGTTGATGACTTTGGTCAGGCGGCTGGTGCCGTTCTGATCGTCAGGGACATGACCGAGCGGCAGCTGGCGGAGGAGAGCCTCAAATTTGTCGCCACCCACGATGCACTCACCGGTCTGCCCAATCGCTCGATTCTCACCGATCGATTGCGCCAGGCGTTGAAACGAGCCAAGCGAGAGAAGAAGCCCTTTGCACTGCTGATGTTCGATCTCGACGAGTTCAAGCAGCTCAACGACTTCTATGGTCACAAGGTGGGCGACCGCGTCTTGCAGGAGGTTGCCAGCATTCTCTCCAGGTGCGTCAGGGGCAACGACACGGTCTGCCGTTTGGGCAGCGATGAGTTCTTGATTGTGGTGGAGAACCTGTTCGAATCCGGTGACTCCGACATCGTCGCCGAACGTATCTCCAGCTCCCTTCGCCGGCAGTTGAAGGTGGGCGAGCACACCATCAGCGTGACCGGCTCGATCGGGATCAGCACCTTTCCCTTCGACGGTCTCGACCCCGAGACCCTGATGAAGAAGGCGCACCTGGCGCTCTACAGCTCGAAGGAGAAGGGGCGCGGTGTCTACCAGTTCTATTCGCCGAGCATGAACACCAAGAATCAGGAGCGCATGGCGATCGAGAACCGCCTTCGCGAAGCGGTCGACAAGGACGAGCTACTGCTCCAATACCAACCACTGGTGGAGCTCGAGACCGGCAAGATCGCCGGACTCGAGGCCCTCTGTCGGTGGAATTCGGCGGAGATGGGCCTGGTCAGCCCCGGAACCTTCATCCCCATCGCCGAGAGATCGGGTCTTATCATCCCGATTGGAGAATGGGTGGTGAGAACGGCCTGTCTGCAGAACAAGAAGTGGCAGGAGGCGGGCCTGCCGGCGGTCCCGGTGGCGGTGAACATCTCGGCCCGGCAGCTCCAGCAGTCGGACTTCGTCGAGATGATCGAGCTGATTCTGGACGACACCGATCTCGAATCGCATCTGCTCGAGCTCGAGCTGACCGAGTCGGCGACCATGCAGAATCTGGAGAGGTCGAAGCGGATTCTCGGCCAGCTGGCCGATCTCGGGGTGAGGATCGTCATCGACGACTTTGGCACCGGCTATTCGTCGCTGATGCGTCTCAAGCTACTTCCCATGCATGCGGTCAAGGTGGATCGCTCGTTTGTCGAGAACATCGTCGACGATCCCAAGGACCGCGCTCTGGTGATGGCCATCATCGCCATGGCCCGGAACCTGGGTGTGGAGGTCGTCGCCGAAGGGGTCGAGACCCGGGAGCAGCTGGAGATCCTCTCGGCGATCGAATGGGAGCTGCCAGGGATCTTCCGCTGCGACAAGCTGCAGGGCTTCCTGCTGAGCAAGCCGGTCCATACCCAGGATGTTCCCGACCTCTTCGACCGGGCCGAGCAGCCCGACTCCCCATTTCAGAGTCTCAAGCAGTTGGTATCCGGACAAGAGGCCGCTGCCGAGTCGGCCTGAGTGTCACGGCCCATCGTTCGACCACAAAACAGTGCTGTCTCAGGGTGATGAACCGGCGCCGGTGTGCGCCGGCAGCAGCTGGAGCAAATGGACCGGCGGTCCGGGCAGAAAGGGTGTGGGCTCCCCCTCGACCCAGGCCTGGTGGCCGTCACGGTAGTGGGGGGAGAGCGGGTGGCCGCTCTGGCCGGTCGGCATGTGGAAGATACCCCGCCCCTCGTCGCCCGGGGAGACCACCATCCGCTCGGAGGCCCCAAACGTTGGTGATTGGACACGGGGCATATTGGCGTCGCCGGGCAGCGGGTCGGCCGGCATGTCCAGCCAGTGGCCGACACCGGGCATGAACTGGCTCAGCGGGTGACGGATGCGCGCGGTATTGCGCGCTCCCCAGGTCGCGTCCGCCAGCCGAGAGTAGCGTTCCTCGAAGTAGTCGATGGTGGTGTCCACGGCGGCCAGCAGCTGCTCGTCCCAGTTCTGGTACTGGGGATCCAGAAGGTGCAGCGGGCGCTCGCTCACCAGCCGCCAGACGGGGCCCTCGGACTGGTTGAGCAAGTTGTGGTCGAAGCGGGCGTCTGCCAGTTTGCAGATCGCGGTCAGACTTTCGAGTACCTGATCGGTGAGAAAGTTGCGAAAGGCTCTCACCATGCGGAAGCCCACCGAATCGATGGCGGCTTGGCCGCCCCAGTTTTCCACCAACTCTCGGAGCTCCCCGCGTCTGGGGTTCTCGGCGACCGCGGCGGCTGTCAGGGTGTCGAGCAGCAGCCTCTGCCAGCGCTCGAGAAACAGCGCCTGGTCATCGAGCTGGATGGCCAGTAGGTCCTTTTCGTCGATGCCATCTCTCAGCTCCGATAGCCGGTCCCGGATCTGACGCGCTCTGGCCCCGAGTATGTAGCCGCCGTGACCGATCCCGCCCATCATGGCGCCATCGACGACTCGATTGTTGGCGCTCCAGACCTTGCCGCCCTCCGGGTCGACGATACGAGGATATTCGCCGGGCTCGAGCCAACCGCTCCAGCCCCTCGAGCCGTCGGCCCAGGAGCCGGGGAGACGCCCGTCGAAGCCAAATCGCTTTGGTATCGGACCCATCACGGTCCAGGCGACTCGGCCGTCAGCGTCGGCAACGGCGAAATTCTGGGGCGGTGACCCCGCCCGGTTGGCGGCCTCGACCGCTTCCTCTACGCTGCGGGCGGCCTCGAGGCCGAGGATGCCCGAGCTCACCGCACGGGGGTCGTGCGCGATCCATTTCAGGACCCGCCTGCGGCCACGATAATCCTCGTCGATGACCGGTCCCCAGATGGTCTCGAGCACCTCGATGACCTCTGCTTTTCCACCCTTTATCTCAATCACTTCCTGCGGGCGGTCGAAGCTTGCGATGCCGTCCGGTGTCTCATAGGTGAAGGGATCGCCGCCCGTCGGCTCCAGCACAATCAGATCCACCCAATCGCCATAGGTGTTGGTCAAGCCCCAGGCGATGTGCTCGTTGCTACCGGCGATGACGAATTGAACACCCGGGAGGGTGACACCGGTAATCCGTCTTTGCCGGCCGGGATTCTCCGGATTGGGATAGACCAGCGACGCTCGGTACCAGATGTTTGGCACCGAGAGTGCGAGGTGCATGTCGCTGGCCAGGATGGCTCCGCCGCGCGCGGTGTGAACGCCGGCCACCGCCCAGTTGTTGCTGCCTGGTGGCTCGATGGGGGGGCGCTCGTCGAAAGAGTCGCCTTTGCGGTCGAGGAGTCCGGTGGTGTGGAGTGTGCGCAGATCCAAGATCTCGGGACCGGGAGTCGGCGGCAGCTCGATCGGCTCGCCAACCACGGGGGTGTCCCACTCGGTGCCCCAGGGGGCGAGGAACTCGTACACCTCCGGACCCAGAATGTCGTGGAGCAGGCCCCAGGCCGAGTCGCGCCGGCCACGATCATCATGGAGCTCGAAGTACATCGAGTAGACAACCAGCAGGGTATCCTCCGGCCGCCACGGCACCGGCTCGGTGCGCAGTGCCAGATACTCGAACGGGGGGGCCTCCATCGCCTTTAGGGCGGCGTTGACGCCGGTGGTATAAGCGTCCAGCAGCCGACGCTCCTCGACCGGCATGGCTTCGACTTGCCGGCGCGCCCGGGTACGAAAGCGGTGGCGCCGATAACGATGATCCGCACCCAGGGCACCCGATCCCACCAGGATCGACAGCTCACCGGCGCCACGACGGCGCATTAGATCCATCTGGAAGAATCGGTCCTGGGCGTGAACAAAGCCCTGGGCGAGGGCGACATCGAATCGGTTACCGCCCCTGATGGTCGGTACCCCCAGCGAGTCCCGCTCGATGTCCACCGGTTGCGACAACCCGGCAACGACCAGGGTGCCTTCGAGCTTGGGAAGACTGAGCTTTAGTTGGTGGTTGAGCCAGAAGACCGCGGCGGCAGCGACGATCAGAGCCAGAACGAGCAGGCCCGCGGCGAGCTTGAGGATCAGCCGCGGGCTGAGCGAGAGACGCTCGCCGCCGTTGTCGGTTGTCTCGGTCGACACGTCAGTCGTCGCGCCCTCGACGTCTACCGACTTTGCAGGTGGGCATCCCGGTCATTGCTCGTCGGAGAAGAGCTCGGTGCTGAAGTAGCGCTCCCCGCGGTCGGCAAAGATGACGACGATGTTTCCCGCGTCAAGGCGCCGGGCGAGCTGCTGGGCCGCCCACAACGAGGCGCCCGAGCTCAAGCCCGCAATGACACCTTCCTTGGAGGCGATCTCACGAGTCGTGCGGTAGGTCTCGTCTTCGGGAGCTTCGATCGTCTCGTGGATGAGCTCACGATCGTAGATCAATGGTTGATAGGCCTCGGAGCTGTGCTTGAGGCCGTCGATCTTGGCGCGGGGCTCGCCGCCGGGCTCGACGGCACAGATGTGAGCGTCGATGCCCTGCTCCTGAAAGCAGCGAGACACACCCATCAGGGTACCGCCGGTGCCAAATCCGGCGACAAAGGCATCGACCCGGCCGTCGAGCTGGCTGGCAATCTCGCGACCCGTTCCCTCCACATGTGCCAGTACGTTATCTTCGTTCTCGTTCTGGTTGATGTAGAAGTACTTGTCCGGCTCGGCGGCGATCAGATCCTGAGCCCCGTAGATGTGGCTATCGGGGTCGTCCTTGGTCGTCAACACCAACTCCGAGCCCCAGAAGCGGAGCATCTTGCGGCGCTCGATGGTTTTGCTCTCCAGCATGAAGAGCTTGAGCTTGTAGCCTTTGACCGCAGCGGCCATGCCCAGGGAGATCCCTGTGTTGCCACTGGTGGCCTCGACGATGGTCATCCCCGGCTTGAGCTCGCCCCGCTTTTCCGCCTGCTCGATCATGAACAGCGCGATGCGATCCTTGAGCGAGCCCGTGGGATTGCCGAGCTCCAGTTTGGCCCAGATCCGCACATCTGGGTTGGGGCTCGAACGCTTGAGCTCGATCAGCGGTGTGTTGCCAACGTGGGCGAGGATGTCCATAGCGATCCCTTCTGCCGTCCGACGGCTAAGGATAAGGCGTGAGTAGCAGGGAACTCAAGACTCGGGAAGACCGTGGCCGATCCCGTGGTAGGCCTCGGCAACAAAGGATTGACCTCGCGGACCCTCTCCACCATCCGGGTGGAGGCTTCGAGATCCCCGTTCTTTTCCAACGCCCAGGCCACCAGGTAGGGCAGACTGCCGATCTGGCGGTAGCCGAGATCGACATCCACTTCCTGCAGGCCCAGGGGGCCGCGCACCAGGTAGGGGACGGTCTCGCCTATCCGGTACCGGTTTAGAAGCTCGGCGGCATGAGCAGAGGAGCGCAACACGTTCCGATCGATGCCGACGATCTGATGCCCGTGGCGAATGCCGGCCCGCGCGGCCCCCGATCCGGATACGACCTTACCGACGATCAAACGCCCCGGGCTGTCGGCCTCGAGCACCACCCCGCAAGGGAAGGTTAGGGGTGCCGGCCAGCTGAGCAGGCTGCCGGCACCGGGTGGGTTGTGCTGAGGGAAGGGAGGATTTAGGTAGGTCTTTTCATGCAGTTTGCTCGGTAGGACGATACTTTTCTTAAGCAATTCTGATGCCAACTCGGTTGGCAAGTCCGGTTCGATCCATCAGACTTTTTTGTCCGCTTTCCGAGAGTGTTTCACTCCAAAATCCTGGATAATCCAATTCGGTGTCCTCTGAGGGGTACGACCTCGGACGCCAAGATCGCATGCTCGGGTGTGGCGAATCGGCACCGAGCGGAGTATCTTCAAGCAAGGGATGAGAGAGGTGGACGACAGCAAAGCCGGATTTGTCCGCTCGCGAGCCGACTTTCGACCGGCCTATCTGGACATCTGGGATTCGGGTGAGCTCGAGCAGCGGGTGGCTCGTGGCCTGCAACTGATGACACCCTGTCGGGCTTGCCCCCGTGTCTGTGGGGTCGACCGCCTGCAGGACGAGATCGGGGCCTGCCGTGCCGGCCGCCTGGCGCCGGTATCCAGCGCCTTTCCGCATCACGGCGAAGAGAACTGTCTGCGCGGATGGAAGGGCTCGGGGACCATCTTCTTCAGCGGCTGCAATCTGCGCTGTGTCTTCTGCCAGAACTCGGACATCTCATGGGGTGGTCAGGGCCAGCCACTCACGGCCACCCAGATCGCACTGCTGATGTTGGAGCTGCAAGATCGCGGCTGCCACAACATCAACTTCGTCACCCCCGAGCATGTCGTACCCCAGCTGCTCGAGGCGGTTCTGGAAGCGGTGGAGCAGGGGTTGAGACTACCGCTCGTCTACAACACCTCCGGCTACGACTGTGCCGAGTCGCTGGCGCTGCTGGACGGCGTCATCGACATCTACATGCCCGATTTCAAGTTCTGGGACGCCGCTGTGGCCAAGAGACTGGTGATGGCGGAGGACTATCCCGAGCGGGCCCGCGAGGCCATCCGGGAGATGCACCGTCAGGTGGGGGACCTGGTTGTCGACGAGGATGGGGTGGCCCTCAGAGGGCTCTTGATACGCCATCTGGTGATGCCGCGCGGGTTGGCGGGGACGCGACAGATCATGAGATATCTGGCGCAGGAGATCTCCCGCGACACCTTTGTCAATCTCATGGCGCAATACCGGCCGGCCGCACTGGTGCTGACGCGGGCCGGTCGCTACCCGGAGATCGATCGCGCCATCACGGTAGGCGAGTTTGTAGAAGCCAAGCAGATCTGTTTCGAGGAAGGGATCCGGAGGTTTTCAGACCCCTAGCGCCTGTGCGGCCTTGTCCACGTCCTCTGTGCGCACATAGACGACATACCCGAAGCCGCCACGTCCGTCGGCGACACCGCTCGAGGCGTAGACGTTGACGCTGGCGTCGAAGAGTCGGCGGTGAATCTGGGCCAGGGCCCCGAGCTCGTCGTCGCCCTGGATCAAGAACGCCTGATGAGGCCCAGACAGAACAATGCCGGTTTTGGCGGCGACCCGCACCAGCTGCTCCGAATCCTGAGGGAAGAGGACGAGCTGAGTCCGATCCGGACCCGCCGGCACGGCGTTGAAGGCCATCAGGCTGACACCCGATCCGGAGATCTCCGACAGCATATGGTAGGCCTCGCCGGGCTTGTCGTGAACGGTAGCGTGGTAGTAGTCGACCTGATGAATTTTCTCCGCCATAGGGCACCTCCCTCGATCAAGCCTCCCGTCCGGAGAAGTAAAACGCGAACCTGGTAGCGAAGTCAACCGTGTGGATCGGCTTTGAGGGTAGCGGGCTTTGGATCCACCAGTCTATTCCTGGGGCGACTCGCCCTCCATTCCTTCCAGGTCGTTGGGGATGCCGAGTCTCAGACAGGCGGCATCGTACATCTGGAAAGCGGCCTTCTTGGCTTTTTGCAGGTCCTTGAGTGTCTCTTTGACCTTGGCCAGCTCCGCCTCGATCTGCCGGTCCAGATCGGCAATCTCCTGCCTGGTGACATCCAGCGTCTGCTCGTAGAAATGTCGTTGTTCGTCACTGAGGCTCATCAGCTTCTCCCCGTAGCGCTTACTGCTCGAAACGGCTGACCATTTCGTACCACATTCTTACCCGGATGCCTTCCTTGGTCGCCGGGCTGAATCTCGCTTTGGCGGCGGCAGCCAGCGCGGCTTCATTGATGCCGACCTTCTGTCTGACTCCCTCGAGCAGACGGGTCTCGATGACCCGGCCCCGCTCGTCGACCAACAGGGACATGCGGACTGTACCCTGGACACCGAGCCTTCTGGCCATCGGCGGGTACTGCGGCCGGACAATCTCCAGGGGGGCGGGTGGGGTGACCCCCGGACCTGGTTCGACCAGATCTCCGAGCTTTACCGTCGGTCGAGGTTCGGGGTCGGGCGGCCCTGCCGTCACCCGACTGGGTTCGGTCTTGGCCACACCCGTGCGCGCCGTGACCGTCGACGATGCCGGAGTGGCGATGTCGCTTGCTGCTGGGGACTTCGGTGGAGGCGTCGACGCGGCGACGGCGATCGCCGTTCTGTCGGGAATCTGCCGGATCGCCGGCTCCGTGGGCGTGACATCCGCCACCGGCGCGGATGGCGATTCATCGACGGTTGCCGGTGCAGCCGCCGTGGAGGTGTCGGGTGCAGCGGTGTCGGCCACGGCCTCTGGTGGCGAGTCATCACCCGTATCCGGGGCGATCGGTTGCTGTGGACCCGGCTCGGCTGCCGCCTCATCTGCCGCCGGGGGCTCAACCGGCTGCTCCGTCACGGCGGTAGTGGTTCCTCCATTGTTGCCGTTGAGCGGGGAGGCGGCGAGAAGCTCCTCGACCCGCTGGAGCTCCGCTTCGAACTGTCGCTGTAGCTCGGCGTCGCCGTCAAAGCTCGGTGGGTTCGGGATCGGAGCGCCCGCCGGCGTCGTCGACTCCGTCGCGGGTGCTGTGGGCACCGGTTCTGGTGCGACGTCGGTGGTCTCCTGCGGCAGGGAAGTCCCCACCCCCTGCCCGCTTCGACGGGTGGCATGAAAGGCGCCCCCGGTCTCGAACGGTGGTCGGATGGGTCGGCGGCCGACGGCCGTCGACTCGACTCCGGAGCCGGAGGAGACGGGTTGTGGAGGTGATCGGAAGCTCCACCAGGCGACTGCCGCAAAGGCCAGTAGGAGAAAAACAGCGCTGATCGCCCACGGCGCCCAGTGGGTCCACGCTCCGGGCTCGTCGGTGTCCGTGTCGAGGACGGAGGTGTCCCTTTCGAGTTGAACCTGTGGCTGGTCTCCGGGTTGATCGGAGTCCACCGGACGGGTGAGCTTCTCCAAGGGACTCTGTTCAGGAAGCAGCCCGGAGTCGTCCGCTTCTTCCTCGCCGGTCTGCAGAATCTCCTGGATGAAGACCGCCAGCTCGCTGTCTCCCGGCTTGGATTTCATCCGCCTGAGGAGCTTCTGGATCTCGCCCTGAAGATCGCCGGCAAGCTGATACCGGTCGTCGGGACTCTTGGCCAGAGCCTCGAGCAGGACGGCTCGCAGCGGCGACGAGATGTCGGGGTGCTCGTCCAGACGCGCGCCGATATCGCAGTCGCGTACGGCTTCCAGAATCGCGATCTCGCTCTCGCCATCGAACAGACGTTGGCCGGTGAGCATTTCGAACAGCAGGGTACCGGCCGAGAAGATGTCGGAGCGGGAGTCGACAGCTTTACCCCACGCCTGCTCGGGAGACATGTATGGGAGCTTGCCTTTGAGCGCGCCCTTCTGCGTGGTGGCCACTTTGGACGTGGCCTTGGCCACCCCGAAGTCGCAGAGCTTTACGTCACCCTCGCGGCTGACGAGGACGTTGCGTGGTGAGACGTCTCTGTGTACCAGCCCCAGAAGGTTACCGTCGAGGTCCTTCTTGCGATGGGCGTAGTCGAGAGCCGCGGCTATCTTTGCGGTAATCAGCAGAGCGAGCGACGCGGGCACGGTCTTGCCCTGTTTGCGGGCGACGTTGAGTATCCTGCGCAGGTCGGCTCCCTCGACAAACTCCATGGCGATGAAGTAGTCGGATCCGCTCCGACCCAGCTCGTAGATATGGGTGATGTTGTTGTGAGTGAGCTGCGCCGCGAGCTTGGCTTCATCGATGAACATGTCGATAAAGGCCTGGTCGTCGGCCGGGTCGGAGAGAATCTTCTTGATCGCCACCCGCTTCTCGAAGCCCTCGACGCCGAGACGTCGGGCCATCCAGACCTCCGCCATGCCTCCGACCCCGATCTTCTCCTCGAGCAGGTACTCTCCAACCCTCTGCTGATCCGGCGAGGGTGGGCCGGCCATCACCACGGCTGCGGGTGGGGGCGGCTCCAGGTCGGGGGTCGCTGGCTGTATCGATGGCGGGGCCGCGGGCGTAGGAGTGGCGACGACAGCACCCGAGTACTCACGGATGTCCAAGTCGGAGAGCGTTTTGGTGAGCAGGGCGTCGACCTCTTTGGCAGCGCTGTCGGGCTCCAGGGCACCGGCAAAACGGACATCGAGGCCGGGATCGGTCTCTGCCAGCACGCCCGCGAGGGTGTCGTCGACGTCTTTGTCGAACCTGATTCGTGGCTTTGGTGCGGGCCGTGGCGGCGAGGGTACCGCCTCGTCGGTCGCGGCCGGCTGTGGTGGCAACGGCGTCGGTAGCGCTGGCGCGGGCGGTCGCTCGGTAGTTACCCGGACCTGTCGGACCGCTCCCGGGCTCTCCTCCTCGGGAGCGAGAAGGTCATCCAGAAGATCGCCGAATATCTCTTCGGTGGTGAATTTTCGGCCCTGAGCGGGGGCGGCGAAAGAAGGGTTGGCCGAGCCGGATGTGCTGAGCCGGTGGCGGACGAGGTCCACCAACTCCTGGGAGCCAAAGGATCGCTGCAGAACGGCGTCGGCCCTCGATGGGGAACCGGCTTCGTCCTGTTCGCCGTTGCCGTCCCCGACCAGAATCACACCGGGACCGCCGCTGGCACTGGCGAAAGCCTGGACCACATCTTGGGCGCCCTCGAGACCTTCATCTACCAGCACCAGCAGCGGAGGTTCCTCCAGCGCCGCTTCGAAGGCCTGATCTCGGGTGGCCACGGTCTTGAGGAACCAGCCGTGAGAAGCCAGCACGGCCCTCACTCGCTTGAAGGTAGCGGGCTCTTGCTCGGCCAGGAGAATCCAGGTCATCGAGTCGCACTCCCGAGTTGGAGTGCTCTCACTTTTAGCACCACACATTCCTCCCGGTCAATGAAGAATCAACACACAATCCTTGCAGCTGAAGGGCTTAGAGCCTTCAGTAGCGGAGCAGGGCGGCCAGGTCTCCGCTGCCGGGTAGGCCGCCTTCATCGACGGCGTAGACCGTGCCGCCGTGGAGAAAGGTCTCGACCGCGGCTCGATCCAGGAGATCCTCGCTTTCGTCACCCGGCTCGGGTGCGATGTCGATCTCTCTGGTCGTGGAGTCCAGACGTCCCCAGCGATGGGTCTCGAGGGGGACGAAGAGAGTCTCTACTCTGCCGTCGACTGCGGCGAGCACGCCGGTTTCCAGATCGTCGGTGGCCAAGCCCTTTGTGGCCAGCACCGCGAACCTCTCGGCCGACTCGCTCTGCGAGGCCAGGAACAACGGCTTGACCAGCTGCCACGCTTTGCCGCGGAGCTCCTCGGGGCTCGAGTGGTCGGGATTGCCCAGAATCCCGTCATCCACCAGACCGGGGACCTTGCTCAGATCCCGATACATGTCGAAAAGATAGTCGACGGAAGCCACCACCAGCGGCACCTGGGGATCTTTGAGCAGCTTGCGCACACCCACGTCGACCTGCTGGAGGAATCTGGCGATCTCGTTCTTGTCGGCCTCCTCACCCGATCCATGTCCGTGGTAGATGGCGCGTCGTCGTCCTCCCGTCCCCGGTGAGGACTGTCCGGTCCGATACTGCAGGGACTTCTGCTCCCAATCGTCGCCGACGGCTGCGGCGAGGCTCTCGGGGGTGTCGCCGAGATCGAGCTCTCTGATCTCGTTGCGAGTAGCCTCGAAGAGTCGGGCCTGTTTCTGACTCAGAGCCAGGACAAAGAACCTCCCGTTGCGGGTCAGTAGCGGCAGCAATGGAGTCAGGTGAATTCGATCTCCCACCACCGCCAGCTCCTCGACCGCCAGCGGCAGGCGGTAGAGATGGAAGGAGTCAGCGCCAGCGAAGATCGCCAGGCCGTGGTCCTGGTGCTGCCAGAACGGGGTGTTCTTGAGCAGGGCCCGAACGGGACCCAGTGTGCGGTCGATCGATTCCTGAGGTGTTCCCCGGGCGTCCAACCTGCTCTCGGCCTCTCGTAGCAGGTTCTTCAGACGTATCGGCCCCTGTT
>SBFI01000424.1 GCA_006227875.1 Acidobacteriota bacterium | reverse complement strand
AGGACACGCACCCGGCCACCCGACCAGGCACCGGTCAACAGCTGGTTGAGCGCCCAGAGGAAGGCCGTCAGCGTCTTGCCGCTGCCGGTTGGCGCAGTGATCAGAACATGGTCGCCGGCCGCGATCCGCGGCCACGAACCGCCCTGAACTTCGGTGGGCGTGCCAAAGCGCTCCCGAAACCACCCCGCCACCAGCGGATGGAAGACCGCCAGAGCTTCGTCCGCGCCCGCCGCCGTCTTCATGACGGCTCGAGCCAGAAATAGCGCGGCGAGCCATCGACTTCGACTGCGGCCCCTGAAGTCCGGTCTAGCTCTTCGCCGTCGCGAGAAACCTGGCGGCGAACGGCGCTCGGTAGAGTGGCGCTCGCCCGGCCACCGGTACTCCAGCCCACCACCAGCTCGTCTCCATCGGGCTGCCGGAACAGATATAGGCGCACCGGCTCCGCGCTCGGCAGTGGACCCAGAAAGGTAGTCCCTTCGAGGTGGCGGGTGAGGGTTGCCAGGGCTCTGAAGCTCGGACGGCGGCGGAGCTCACCGCTCTCCGTTCGCACGACGAGTCCGTAACCGCGAGCTGCCAGCTGCCACCAATAGACCCGCTCGACCAGACCCGTGCCGAGGGCCAGAAGATAGTAGCGGGTCAAATAGTCAGCCTGTTGCTCCTCGTCTACCGATACGGCGCGGCCGGCAGGTGAGTGTGGTCCCTCCCGGAGCGGCCAGTTGACCTCGGTGATCCAGCTCCGACCGCTCGTGTTGCCAGCCGTCTCGGCTATGGCCTTGAGCTGCACCACCTTGTCGACGGTGTCGAAACCGAGCTGCCGGTTCTCCGGCGCACCGCGCCGATCGACGTACAGGAGGCTGGAAACTATGTCGAAGTACAGCTCTTCACTGGGCAGATTTAGAATCGCAGCGGTGACGTGAAACTCGTAGTCGATCACCGCCGGTCCCAACACCTCAACCTCGCCCCGCTGGCGCAGGATCTCACTCGCGGTTGCCACCAGGCGCTGGTATTCGGTAAGGGTCCAAACGCCCCACTTGCTCCGGTTTACCGCCTGACCCACCTGAAAGCGCCGACCATAGGGTAGAAAGCGCTCGGCGAGCTCGGCGACCGCCGAGCGCCAGCGATCCGGGTCGCGTACCAGCTCCCGATTCTGCGGTAGCGCGTAGGTGAGGTCACAACCCCGCCCGGCGAGCTCCCTGGCGAGTGTCTCTTCGGCCGTGTGATCTTCCTGCCAGGGATGGAGCCGTAGCAGAATGTTGTTGACCCCCAGCTGCTCGAGAGCCTTTATCAGGCCCTCGGGGTCGTGCTCCCAGGGCCGCACTGCAACGCCCACTCCACCCCAGGGTTGCGGTTGCCGATAGAGCCCCTCTTTGAGCTCGCGATAGCGGCGGCGCATCTCTGGCAGGTGGCTGACCACCACCCAGGCCAAACCGCCGAGGTCTCGGATCTCTCCCAAGCGAACCGAGAGCCTCTCGAGCCGACCCGCATGCTGATGGGGCTGATCCGATAGCGGGTCCCAGACCGCCTTGTCCCGCTTGGATGTGTCCTCGGGCGCCGGTGGCAGGTGGACGTGGCCGTGTCGCGGCTTGACTGCCGTCAGCAGCGATCGGAAAGGGGCGCGAAACCACTTCTTGATCCATACCTTGGTCAGAAACCCGTGCAGAAGGAGCCGGTAGTAAAGCCGTTTGAGCGCCAACCCGCGCGCGTCTCGACCCCAGTAGGAATGGAGAAAGATCTCCTGATGAGCAGCACCAAAGATCCGCAAACGGCAAAGATCGCGTGATCGCCGACCGGTAGTCATCCGGCGGCCGACCCGCGCACGGTTGAGGTCGATCAGATAGATCGTCGGCTCTGGCCCTTGCCCCTCCTTGAATTGGACGAGCACGTTGCCGACCGATACATCGCGGTGCCAGACGCCGTTGTCGTGGAGCCGACGCAGCGTCTTTCCTACAGCCTCGAGAAAGCCCCGTGCATCGACCTGCGGGAAGAGCTCTGCCTCGCGCCCGGCGTTCAAGGCGCGGAGAAAGTAGCGCGCCTCGAGAAACTCCGGCAGCCGGCGCGAGACGTAGAACGACGGTCCGTCGGGTGCGATCGACTCGACAAACATCACCGGCTCCGGTGTGGGCACCCCGGCTTCCACCATCGCCAGGGCACCGCGCCAGCTCTTGAGCGCCTTGCTACCCCCCAGCCTGCGACGTAGCCGCGCCCATATCCCCTGATTGCGAAACTGCTTGACCACCACTTCGACCGGTCCGCCGCGGGTCTCGATCTCGACACTGTAGAGATAGTGTCGGCCCCAATGCAGGGTCTCCTTGGCATTGGCCGGGTCGACCAGACGGCCTATGGTCCGCGCCGGGTCTTCGAGCTCGAGGGCATTTGTCACCGCCCCCCGGTAGCCCTCGACGTCGAGCTCTCTGATCCCCGGATGGGATGTCGGTGTCCCCTCCTCGGACTTCACTGGCTCAGCCCTTCTCGATCTCGAACGCTTCGTGGTGGAGGTGGGCGTCCTGCTCGATCTCGATCTTGGTCTTCAGTATCTCCCGGATCTCGTCCATTACCCCCCGCTCGGCGCCTTCCAGGGCCTGCCCGACCTCCGGATGGACCCTCACCACCAGCGCTGCCCCTTCGAATCCGGCGCGGCCACGGAGAAGCTCCCGCCGCAGGTCCAAACAGATCTCGGACAGCGACTTGATCCGTCCACGACTCCGGCAATAGGGGCAGCCCTGGGTCATGAGGCGCCCCAGATTCTGTCGTCCACGCTTGCGGGTCATCTGTACCAGCCCGAACTCGGAGATCCCGAGTACCTGACTCTTGGCCCGGTCCCGCTGCAACTCCTGCTCGAAGGCACCGAGGACGGCGGTCCGGTTCTCCGGCTCTTCCATGTCGATGAAGTCGACCACCAGGATGCCGCTGAGATCACGCAGACGGATCTGCCGGGCGACTTCGCGGGCCGCCTCCAGGTTGGTTTTGAGCACGGTGGCCTCGAGGTCCTGCTCACCTACAAAGCGGCCGGTGTTGACGTCGATGGCAACCAGAGCCTCGGTCGGATGAATGGCGATGTGGCCACCGGAGTCGAGCCACACCTTCTGGCGCAACGTCGCTTGGATCTCGTCTTCGACGCCAAAGCGCTCCAACAGACCCACCGGCTCGTCGAATAGTCGCACCCTGTCCACCAGGGATGGCTCCCAGGCGGTCAGAAAATCCACGATCCTGTCCGCGGTCTCGGTGTCGCTTACCCAGATGGCCTCGAAACGGGTCTCCAGCAAATCACGCACGACCCTGATCGCCAGGTCCTCTTCCTGATGGACCAGGGCCGGGGCCGACATCGACCGTGATCGCTCGACCAGACCTTGCCACTCGGCACCCAACCGCTCCAACTCGCGGCTGAAGTCCTCGGCTTCACGACCTGCACCAGCTGTGCGCACGATGACGCCGCCGCCGGCCGGCAGCTGCCGGGTCAGCAGCTCTTCCAGTCGTTGTCGCTCGGCTTCGTCCTCGATGCGGCGCGACACACCGACTTTGCTCACCGTCGGCAGCAGTACCAGCAGCCGCCCCGGCAGGGTCATGTGGGTGGTGACACGGGTCCCCTTGTTGGGCAGTGGATCTTTGACCGCCTGGACGAGGAGCTCCTGTCCGGCACTCAGCAGCTCCTCGATCGGCTTGTGGTCGACGGCCTGGGAGCCGTTCCGAGCCGCACCCTGGAGAACCGGCGACTCCGCCTCATCGAACACGTCACCGGCGTAGAGGAAGGCATTGCGGTCGAGCCCGACGTCCACAAAGGCCGCCTGGATTCCAGGCACCACCCTCGCCACCCGCCCTTTGAAGATGTTGCCGACCACTCCCGAGTGGTGTGCCCGGGGCTCGATCAGGATCTCCGTCACCCGGTCGTCCTCGAGCAGCGCCGCGCGTGTCCGGTGGGGGTCGCTTTCGATCAGCAAGACGCTGGACAATGGGCGCTCCGTGGCCGAGTCCACCAGCGGCGGTGGGCTGCGCTACCGGTTGACAAATCTTCTGAAGTCTATTCCCAGGATCAGCCCGGCGATGATGAAGTTGGCCAAGGTAAACGAGCCGCCATAGGAGAGGAAGGGCAGAGGGATCCCCGTGATCGGCACCAGACCGACAACCATCGATGTGTTGTAAATGACGTGGAAGGTGAAACCGGACAGCAAACCCACGACCAGCAGCACCCCTTCGCGATCGCGTGCCCTGCCGGCGACGCGAGCCCCGTTGAATATGTAGACCGCATAGAGACCAAGCACCGTCACCACACCCAAAAAGCCCCACTCCTCGGCCAGCACCGCAAAGATGAAGTCGGTGTGCCGGGCCGGCAGGAATCTGAGCTGGCTCTGGGTGCCCTGTTGGTATCCCCTGCCGGCCAGCTGACCGGAACCGACAGCAATCTTGCTCTGCTGCAGCTGGTATCCGGCTCCCAGGGGATCACGGTCGGGTGAAACAAAGGTCATGACCCTATCCTTCTGATAGTCGAGCATGACGAAGTTCCACAGACCCGCCCCGAGCAGAATGATGGTGATGGCTCCGGCCACCACGAACCGCCAACGAATGCCCGCCACCAACAACATACCCCCCATCATCGGCAGAAACATGGCGGCACCACCCAGATCCGGAGACAGCGCCACCAGCGCCATCGGCACACAGACGAGCACCACGACGAAAGCGATCTGAGGCAATCGTAGATAGCGCCGATTTACCCCCGCCAGGTAGCGCGCGAGCATCAGCGCAGTCGAGATCTTGGCAAACTCGGAGGGTTGGATGCGATAGGAACCGATACCCAGCCAACTCCGGGAGCCGCCCGCCTCCTGACCGAAGAACAGCACCAGGAGCAACAGGGTCACACCGGTGAGATAGATCAGCCAGGCGAACTTGGTCAGGCTCTGGTGGTCGAGGCTGAAAGCCACTAGAAAGACTACCAACCCCAGCGCCACCCACAAGGCCTGACGCGGGAGATAGTCGATGCCCATCTCCGAGCTCGCGCTGTGAACCGTCGCCAGCCCCACGAGAGACAACAGCAGTGCCGCCACCAGCAGCCCCCAGCGCACCCTCGCCAGATGGCGCAGTGCCGGCCGCTCTTCAGGCAGGCCGGCGAAGGTCGAGAGTGTCCCTGAAGTAGATCTCATAAAGTTGCTTGGCCAGCGGCGCCGCCGACGCCGAGCCCTTGCCGCCGTGCTCGACAAAGACCACCACCACCAGGCGGGGATCGTCGACCGGGGCAAAGGAGACAAACCACGCGTGATCCCGCTGCGCGGCGGGCAGATCCTCGCTCTCGATCCAGGTCGTCTGTCGGATGACCTGCGCGGTTCCGGTCTTGCCCGCCACATCGAGACCGGGCACCCGGGCCCGCGCACCGGTGCCCTGCTCATTGACCACCGCCCACAGCGCCCCGCGGACAAATTCGAGCACCGCCGGGTCCAGCGGCAGCGACTCGATCTCGGGTGGGGCTTGCGAGTCGACCAGACGGGGGGTAATTCGAAAACCCCCGTTGGCCACCGTCGCCATCGCCGAGGCCATCTGCATCGGGGTCACCAGCACCGGGCCCTGACCGATGGCTACCGAGATGGTCTCCCCCGGGTACCAGGGGGTGCCGCGTCGCTCGAGGCTCCACTGCGCGTCGGGAACCAGGCCACTCTTCTCGCCCGCTATGTCGACTCCACTCGGTCGGCCAAGGCCAAGCAGCCGAGAGTAGCGGGCGATGGGGTCGATCCCCAGCTTTTTCCCCAGGTTGTAGAAGTAGACATCGCAGGATTCTCTCAGCGCCGAGCGTAGATCCATCCACCCGTGGCCGCCCCGCTTCCAACAGCGAAACCGGCGATTGTAGATCTTTGCCGATCCGGGGCAGAACACCCGGTGGTGCGGCGCCACGACCTTCTCGCTCAGCCCGGCTATCGCCATCACGATCTTGAACACCGATCCGGGGGGATACACATTCTGGATGGAGCGGTTCTGTAACGGGTGCCTCGGGTCTTCGACCAGTTGGCGCCAAGCCTCCTGGTCCAACCGCCGAGAAAAGAGATTCGGGTCATAGGAAGGTGACGAGAGCAGGGCGAGCACTTTCCCCGTGCGGGGATCGAGCACCACAGCTGCTCCGGTCTTGCCCTCGAAATAGTGGGCCGCTTCCTGTTGGAGCTCTACGCTCAGCGCCAGAGCAAGGTCGTCGCCGACCACCGCCGGCTTCTCGTCGTGCTCCTCGAGCAGCCGGCCCCGGCTGTCCACGATGACTACCCGCTCCCCGTCCCGACCCTTGAGCTCCAGGTCATACGACTGCTCCACACCGCTCTTGCCCACCAGGTCTCCGGCCCGATACGGGCTCTCGGGTCGCTTGAGGTCCGCTTCCGACACCTGGCCGAGGTGCCCCAGCGCATGGGCGGCGATGCGACCGAAGCGGTAGAGACGCAGATGCCTCACATCGATTTCGAACTCTGGATGCTCGAGCGTCGAGGCCGAGAATTTGGCCACCTCCGAAAGGGTCAGGTCCTCGGCCATCAGAACCGGGCGGAAGGGAACGGGTGAGCGGTTGCGCTCCACGACTTCGGCCAGCTCGCTCTCCGAGCGGCCGAGGATCCCGGCGGCAAACTCGAGACTCCTCGCTACGTCACTGCTTCTGCTCGCCTCGAGCAGCAGGTTGTAACTGGGAACGTTCTCCACCAGCAGCCGGCTGTGGCGATCGAAAATCAGACCGCGGGCTGCCTCGACGGGAATCTCCTTCAACCGATTGTTCTCGGCCAGCTCCCGATAGTAGTCGCCCTGGACGACCTGGACGAACCAGTAGCTGCCGACAACGGCCACAAAAGCCGCCGCCACGGCGATCTGGATCGCCGGTAAGCGTCTGAGCAGCGCATCGCGATGTTCTCGGACTCTCTTCACGATCCAACGCCTATTTGTCGAAGCGGATCTTCGATGAGCGCGCCGCCTGCCATCCTTCCGCCGTGGACCGCAGCCGCTCGGCCCCCAGATAGAGCACGCTGCCCAGGATCCCGCTGCTGACGATTCTCACCATCAGCCACAGGATGCGGGGAGCCTCCGGGCTCGGCAACAGCAACAACGACACCCCCATCAGTAGCGCCTGCTGTGTCGCGGCGGCCAGGGCAAACAGTTGGAAAACCCCGGTAACGCGCTGGATTACCAGCCGCTGCACCGCGTAGGCGGTGCCGTAACCCACGATCGTATCAGCGAGACCGTGTATCCCGAACGGGCCGCCGGTGAGTGCGTCGGTGACCAGACCGGCCGCCAGGCCACCCAGCATGCCGGCCAGGGTGTTCCCATCCAGCGCGTTGAAGACGACGATCAGCAAGAAGAGGTCGATGGCGGACGAGAAGTCGGGGAACAGCCGTGCGCCGGCGACGTGGAGCATCGTCGCCACCACCAGTGCTGCTGCAAATCTAAGGCCCCGCATCCGGCAGCGCCTCTTTCACCCTCTCGGGTACAGGCTCACGCTCGATCAGATAGACCACGTCGAGCACACCAAAATCCACCCTGGGACTCAACCTGATGGTGTGGAACAGCTCGCTTCCCGGCTCCACGGCGACCACCGTGCCCACCGGGATCCCGCGGGGGTAGATGCCGTCGATGCCGGCGGTAAGCACCAAGTCTCCCACCCGCACGTCCGCCTGCAAGGGCACGAAATCCAGCTCCAGCGAGCCGCGCCCCGCGCCGCGCACCACCCCCTGCCGATGGGTGCGCTCGATCATCCCGCCAACGCTGGCCGAGCGGTCGGTGATCAGCTGTACCTTGGCGTAGGGTCCGGACGCCACCACCACACGCCCAACCAGGCCCTCGCTCACCACTGCCGGCTGGTTGACGGCAACGGTGCCCTCCTTGACCGACAGCACCAGCGTCTGGAGCCAGGATGTGTAATCGATAAAGACTATGTCCGCCAGCACCAGCGGGTAGTCCGCGCCCTCCGCATACTCCACCGCCTGGGTGAGATGGAGAACCGACTCCTCCATCCCCTCGAGCCGGATCGTGCGTTGCCGCAGCTCCTCCACCTCTGTGCGCAGACGCCTATTCTCCGCCACCAGCGTGCGCCGCAGCGCTAGGTCTCGCATCACCGCCCCGCCCACGCCTCCTGCCGCGGCGACGACGTTGGCAAACGGCGCCACCGCTCTCAGCGCCGCGGTCTCGAGGAAGCTCGGTCGGCTACCCGGGGCGGGAAGTTGCGCGGCGAGAAGAAAGAGTTGTCCCAGGACGAGCAGGATCAGCAGCCAGCGGGTTCGAATCTCGGTCACGGGTCAGAGGAAGGGTCGGCGACCCGGGTTGGTGTTCGAGATGGCCTTCGATCTCAGCGGATCGACACCTTGCGCAATAGATCGATGTCCTCGAGGACCCTGCCGGTCCCCAAAACCACCGACGACAGAGGATCTTCGGCCAGCACCACCGGCAGCCCGGTCTCGGTGCGCAGCCGCTGATCGAGCCCCCGGAGAAGCGAGCCGCCGCCCGAGAGCACGATCCCTTTGTCCATGATGTCGGCCGACAGCTCGGGTGGCGTCCTTTCCAGCGCCATTCGAACCGCCTCGACAATGGTATTGACCGGCTCGGTCAGGGCCTCGCGGATCTCTTCGTCGGTGACCGTGAGAATCCTGGGCACCCCCTCGATGAGATCCCGTCCCTTGATCTCGAGCTTGATCTCTTCTTTGAGATGAAAGGCAGAGCCTACGTCCATCTTGACCAACTCGGATGAGCGCTCACCTATCAGCAAGTTGTACTTCCGTTTCAGGTACTGGATGATGGCATCGTCCATCTCGTTGCCGGCGATTCGCACCGAACGGCTGTATACCGTCCCGGCCAGGGAGATCACCGCCACATCGGTGGTGCCGCCACCGACATCGACGATCATGTTGCCCGAGGGCTCGGTGATCGGTAGACCCGCCCCGATGGCGGCCATCATCGCCTGCTCCACGAGGAAGACCTCCGAGGCTCCGGCCCGTGTCGCCGAATCTCTTACCGCCCGCTTTTCGACCTGGGTGATCTCCGAGGGGACACCGATGACGATCCGTGGGTGGACGTACATCTTGCGCCCGTGAGCTTTCTTGATGAAGTACTCCAGCATCCGCTCGGTGACTTCGAAGTCGGCGATGACACCGTCCTTCATCGGTCGGATCGACTGGATGTTGCCGGGTGTGCGGCCCAACATGGCCTTGGCCTCGCTGCCCACCGCCTCGATCCGATTGGTCATCTTGTTGACCACCACCACCGAGGGCTCCCGCACCACGATGCCCTTGTTGCGGGCATAGACCAGGGTGTTGGCAGTCCCCAGATCTATGGCCAGGTCGTTGGAGAAGTAGCGGAGAAAAGATGCGAATGCCATGAGTCGATTTTCTCTTGGACGACGTCCCACCTGCGGGCGCTACAAGCAGGCGAATATAGCACAAAGCCTTCATAAATCTGGGTTTGTCGACCCCCTGATGAGCACGCGATTGCTTGTCCAGGCACCCGCCTGTTGCTAGACTGTCGCTCTTTCTCGCGCCTCCGCGCGCACGGAGATCTCCATGCTCAAGGTTTTTCGCGACAATCTCAAGTATTTAAGTTGGGTCCTCTGGCTGGTCATTGCGGTCTTCATCCTCTTCGTCTTCCAGAGCTTTGGCGGTGCCAAGATAGGTGGCAGTACCGCCTCCGATGCGGCGGCGACGGTCGGCAGTTACAAGGTCACCTACGGAGACTTCGAGCGCACCTACCGTCAGGCCGAGGAGAATTTGAGAAGGGCCTACGGTCAGCAATTTACGCCCGAGATGGCGCGACAGACCGGCCTGCCGATGCAGGTCCTCGACAGCCTGGTCAACGACAAGATCATGCTCGCGGAAGCCGAACGGATGGGAATCCGGGTTGCCGACGAAGAGGTCCGACGCTACATCCTCAGTCTGCCGGTCTTCCTCGATGCCGAAGGGGGCTTTGTGGGTGAGGAAACCTACCGACAGATCCTCAGGTCGAACGGGCTCACGGTCGACGATTTCGAGGCCAGTGTCCGCCAGGATCTGCTCAACAGAAGGGTCGAAAGCGTCCTGTCCCAGAATCTCTTCGTCTCCGATCAGGAGGTGGAGGAGGCCTATCGCGAGCGTGTAGAGAGGGCCAAGATCCGCTTTCTCCAACTCCCCGCCGACCGCTTTGCGTCCGAGGTTGCCCTGACACCGGATGAGGTCACGGCGTTCTTCGACACCAACTCCGAGGACTATCGCATCCCGGAAAAAAGGGTTGTGGAGTACCTGCTGATCGAGCCCAGCCTGCTCCAGGACTCGCTGGAGATCACCGACGAGGAGATCCGTGCCTACTACGACCAGCGCCCCGACGAGTTCACCCAGGACGAGCAGGTCCAGGCGCGACACATCCTGCTGCGTGTCGGTGCCGATCGCTCCGCCGAAGAGGCCGAAAGCGAGCTCACCGCGCTGCGCCAGCAGATCGAGGCCGGGGCGGATTTCGCCGTCCTCGCGGGCGAGGTCTCCGAGGATCCCGGGAGCAAATCGCGTGGTGGAGATCTTGGCTTTTTTGGCCGCGGGCAGATGGTGCCCGAGTTCGAGGAGGCTGCCTTCTCGGCCCAACCGGGAGATCTGGTCGGTCCGATCCGCAGTGACTTTGGCTATCACCTCATCCAGGTCCTGGATCGCCAGGAGGCCGGGCTGCTGCCCTTCGAGCAGGCAAGCGACCGTGTCCGCTCGCAGATGCTCGGTGACCGCTCGCGCACGCTGGCCGAGAGCAAGGCGAGCGAGCTCGCCGACAGGATCCGAGCCGAGGACCTCGGCGACCCCGAGGCGCTCAGAGCCCTGGCCGACGGCGAGAGCGGTGTCACCTTTCACACCTCCGATCCGTTTGGCAGGGATGACAACGTCGCCGGCATCGGCAGGGCGACCGCTTTTTCGGTCACCGCTTTCGAGCTCGAGACCGGCAACGTTTCGGACCCGGTCCGGGTGGCCAGGGGCTGGGCCGTTATCGCCCTGCGCGAAGTACAGGAACCTCGGATTCCCGAGTTGGAAGAGGTGAGGGCCGAGGTCGAGACCGCGCTCGGCACCGAGCGGCAGCTCGTGCTCGCTCGCGAGCGGCTGGCGGCGGCCCGCGAGGCGCTGGCGGCTGACAAGACCTTCGAGGATCTCGCCACCGAGTTGAACCTGGAGATCGAAGAGAGCACTCCCTTTGGCAGCGCCGGGCCGGTGGGCAGCCTCGGTCAAGCCTCCGAGGTCGCTGCCGCAGCCCTCGCGCTGGAGACCGGTGACCTCGGTGGCCCCCTGCTGCACGAGAACAGCGCCATTTTATTCGAGGTCACCGAGCGCCAGCGCTTCGATTCGGTCGCCTTCGCAGAAGCCAGGGAGCAGACGCGGGCAACGGTTCGAGAACAGAAACTCAATCTCATGATCGGCTCGCTCCTCGCCCAGCGACGAGAGGAGCTGGATGTGCGCTACGACAGCCAGCTCCTGGAATCGCTGCAACCGACCGCCGAGCCGGTGACCGGCACCTGAGGACTTCTTTCGCCCTTCAATGATCGGCTATCTCGAAGGGATACCCCGCCGCTCGACGCCGGAGCGAGTTCTCCTCGATCTCCAGGGCGTCGGCTACGACGTCGCCATCCCGCTGTCCACCTTCTACGAGATCGAAAAGGTCGGGGCCGAGCAGTCGATCGGGCTCTTTATCCACACCCACATGCGTGAGGGCACGATCGAGCTCTTTGGCTTCTGGACCGAGCGCGAAAAGCTCCTGTTCGAAAAGCTCATTGCTGTCGGTGGTGTCGGCCCGCGGCTGGCCCGGGTGATTCTCTCGGGGTTGCCCCCCGAGGTGCTCCTTGGCGCTCTTGCCGCCGGTGACACGGCGCGGCTGGCCACCATTCCGGGTATCGGCAAACGGACTGCCGACCGGCTCGTGCTCGAGCTCAGGGACCGCGTCCAGGAGCTGGCTGCCGAGGTGCCGACAACGGCCAAGTCAGCCGAGGGGGAAGATCTCGTCCAGGCCCTGGTCAATCTGGGCTACAAGAGGACCGAGGCCGAACAAGCGCTGGCAAAAGCACAGCAGGACAACCCCGACGCGGTCTTCCACGAGCTACTGCGCGCTAGCCTGCAGAGCCTGGCAAGGGTATAGCTGCGGTTAGAATGACCTCGTGACCGACGATCGCTCTCTGCTCTCGGGCACCCCCGATCCCGAAGATCTCACCATCGAGCAATCGCTGCGCCCGAGGACTCTCGAGGAATACATCGGTCAGACCCGGATCGTCGACAAGCTGCGGGTGTTCATTCAGGCCGCACGTGAGCGCCGTGAGGCCCTGGACCACGTGCTTCTCTTTGGCCCACCCGGTCTGGGAAAGACTACCTTGGCGAACATCATCGCCGAGGAGATGAGCACCTCGCTCAGAACCACCTCGGGGCCGGTGCTCGAGCGGGCCGGCGATCTGGCCGCCATCCTCACCAATCTAGAAGCGGGCCAGGTGCTCTTTATCGACGAGATCCATCGTCTCGGACCGACCGTCGAAGAGATCCTCTATCCGGCGCTCGAGGACTTCGCGCTCGATCTGGTTATCGGCCAGGGACCCGCGGCGCGCACGATGAAGATCGAGCTCCCCCGCTTCACCCTGGTCGGCGCCACCACCCGCGCCGGTCTCATCACCGCGCCGCTGAGGGGCCGTTTTGGAATCGTCCACCGGCTCGACTTCTACCAGCCGGAGCACCTGGCCGAGATCGTTACCCGTTCGGCGAGCCTGCTGCATGTCGGCATCGACGACAACGGAGCCCAGGAGATTGCCCGCCGCAGCCGCGGCACCCCGCGTATAGTCAACCGTCTGTTGCGCCGGGTGCGAGACTTCGCCCAGGTGGAAGGAGAGGGGAAGATCGACATCGAGACCGCCCGCCGCGCGCTCGAGTTGTTGGAGGTCGACGAGTTGGGATTCGACGAGGTTGATCGCAAGATCCTGACCACCCTCATCGAGCATTACAGCGGTGGTCCGGCGGGTATCAAGGCCATCGCCGCGGCGGTGGGAGAAGATCACGGCACATTGGAAGATCTCTACGAGCCCTTTCTCATCCAGGAGGGCTTTCTCCAGCGCACCAATCGGGGGCGGGTGGCGACACCCAAGGCCTACCAGCACCTCGGCTTGACACCGCCTTCCAAGGATGCCAACCCGACTCTGTTCTAAGACCATCCCGGTGGCGAAGCAGACAACGCCGACCCCATGCGTCGATCGGTTCTGATCTACAACCCCAAGGCCGGTCGCTGGCGCACTTCGGTGCTTGCCCGTGATCTCGAGGCCGCGCTTGCCCAGCGTGGCTTCGAGATCGAGGGGCGACCGACCGACCAGCCCGGTCACGCCACCGAGCTCGCCCGCGAGGCGGCCGACCAGGGTGTGGAGGTGGTTTTCGCTTTTGGCGGCGACGGTACCCTGCGCGAGACCGCTGCGGGACTCCTTGGCACCCCGGCGGCTCTGGGACCGCTGCCGGGGGGTACCACCAACGTGATCGCCTACTCGCTCGGTGTTCCCCGCCGCCCACTAGCGGCCGCGGCTGCCTTCAGCCAGGCCCGCGTGCGCGAGATCGATGTCGGTCTGTGTGAGGACGAGGTGTTCCTGATGCAGGCCTCGGCCGGTCTGGATGCCCGCATCATGGGCCGTCTCCATCCCCGCCTCAAGCGGCATCTGGGGCGCACCGGAGTCCTCGGCGCCGGGCTCTACCAATGGTCGTTCTACGAGTTCCCCGAAATGGAGCTGGTGGCCGACAATCAACACCTGAAGGCCACCTTTGCCGCCGTCTGCAACCTCCCACACTATGGCGGCAAGCTGGCCATGGCGCCGACCGCCAGCCCCGACGACCGACGGCTCGACCTGGTGCTCTTCCGGGGTCGTGGAAGGAGCTCTACACTCGGCTTTGCGGTCGATTTTCTTCGCGGCCGACACCTCGCCCGGACCGACGTCGAAAGCTTCCCCGTGGAAGCCGTCGAGATCCGCGGGCCAGGCGCCATCAACCTCCAAGTCGACGGCGACGGGATTCCTCACCACCTGCCGGTGACCATCGGACTGGCGCCCGAAAGGCTCAGGGTGCTGGTGCCGGCGGCTTGAGGGCGGCCCGAGCAACCAAAGCAGCCGCCGTCAGACCACGCGCGGCGGTGACGGGGCGGCAGTCTACCGACGGAGCGACTGGGCGCTGAGGCTCAGAGCCCTCGATCTCCTCGGACCGTGGGGCGTGCGCGGTTGGAGCTGAGCGGTAGACTGCCGGTCCGTTGCCGCCGCGCCGTCGCTGCCCGGGTTCGGAACCGGAGGAGGCTCACCGGAGCGGAGCCATCTCCCGCGTAGCGGAGGGGAGCCCCCGGAGGTGCCGAAGACGGGCCACCACAGACTGTCAGGAGGTCATGCCACCCATCGGCCGGCACGGAGGCCGGCCGCTTCGGCGGTATGATTGCCCGCATGACAGAGCAGCCGACCGACCACCCGCGACAGTCTCTGGAGGCGATCTTCTCGCCCCGCAACGTGGCGGTTGTCGGGGCCTCGCGAAACCGGTCGTCGCTCGGCTTTGCCCTCCTCCACAACCTGGTGATGAGCGAGTTCACCGGTGCCATCTTCCCGATCAACCCGAAAGCAGAGGTCATCCACTCGCTCAAGGCCTACCCCTCGGT
>SBFI01000150.1 GCA_006227875.1 Acidobacteriota bacterium | reverse complement strand
TTCTCGCGCTCGATCCGCACCCCCTCCTTGGCCTCCACGGCCTGGTGGAGCCCATCCGACCATCGGCGTCCGGTCATCATGCGACCGGTGAACTCATCGACGATGACCACCTGACCGTCCTTGACCAAATAGTCCACGTCCCGCTTGAAGAGATGGTGAGCGCGCAGCCCCTGGTTGATGCCGTGGAGGGCTTCCATGTTCTCGATGTCGTAGAGGTTCTCGAGCCCCAGGAGCTTTTCGGCTTTGGCCACGCCCGGCTCGGTCAGGGCCACGGTGTGCGCCTTCTCATCGACCAGGAAATCGCCGGTAGTGGTCTTGCTGCCGTCCTCGTGCTCGATCTCCTCGCCCTTGACGAGCTTGGGAATGACGCGGTCGATCTGGTAGTACTTCTCGACCGACTGCTCGGCGGGACCGGAAATGATGAGAGGTGTTCGCGCCTCGTCGACAAGAATGGAATCGACCTCGTCGACGATGGCAAAGACGTGTCCACGCTGCACCATGTAGGCGAAATCGAACTTCATGTTGTCGCGCAGGTAGTCGAAGCCGAACTCGTTGTTGGTGCCGTAGGTGACGTCGGCACCGTAGGCCGCCTTGCGGTCCATGTCGGGCATGTCGCTCTGGATGACGCCGACGGTGAGACCGAGGAAGCGATAGATGGCGCCCATCCAGTCCGAGTCACGTCGCGCTAGATAGTCGTTGACCGTGACCACGTGAACACCGCGGCCGGTCAACGCGTTGAGATAGACCGGCATGGTGGCCACGAGCGTCTTGCCCTCACCGGTCTTCATCTCGGCGATTTTGCCCTGATGCAAAACAATGCCGCCGATGAGCTGAACGTCGAAGGGCCGCATCTCGACCGTCCGGCGAGCGGCTTCGCGCACCACGGCAAAGGCGGGGATCAGGAGGTCATCGAGCTCGACACCCTGCTCGAGCTGCTGGCGGAACTCGACGGTCTTGGCGCGCAGCTCCTCGTCCGAGAGAGCTTCGATCTCGGGCTCCAGCGCGTTAATGGCCTCCACCACCGGCTGCATCCGCTTGATATCGCGTTCGTGCTTGCTACCAAAGACTTTGGCTAGAGCCTGATTGATCATTTGGAAATCCGTAGATAAGAAGGTATCGGAGCGGATGCGCTCCGCCAAGAAAACAACAACGAAAGTCTAGCAGAGATTCCCAGTAAACCTGGGCTTGCTACGAACGGTTGGAGGTACCGTCGAGAATGTAGCCGAGGGGGTTGACCGGGCGGCCATCGAGGCGCACCTCGTAGTGGAGGTGATAGCCGGTGGCGCGGCCGGTGTTGCCGACGTAGCCGATCGTGTCCCCGCGCTTGACCCGCTGGCCAGGGGTGACGTTGAAGCGCGACAGATGGGCGTAACGGGTGGTGAGTCCATAGCCGTGGGAGAGATAGACCGCCTTGCCCAGCCGGCCGTTGCGCTCGGCCTTGACGACGATTGCATCGGCGGCCGCCAGGACCGGTTTGCCGGGTGCTGTGGAGATGTCGATCGCCTGATGGAGAGCCCGTTCGCCGGTGTAGGGATCGCGTCGCCAGCCGTAGCCGCTGGTCAAGAGGCCTTTGACAGGAGCGATGGCGGGGGTGGAGGAGATCAGACGGAAGCGCTCGTCGAGCTGCGAGGTGACCGCCTCGAGATCGCCGACCAGCAAGTCGGCCCGATCCAGCATATCGTCGAGGGCGGTGGCCGGCGCGGCTACCGAGGCCGGAATGTCAGTACCGCCTACCCCGGTCTCCTGGCTCACGGTCAGGCCGTCGAGTCCGGCGACGATTGCCAGCTGACGGGTCCGGTCTTCAAAGTCGACCAGCTGTTTCTGGAGCTTTCTGATGCTGGTCTCGAATCCCTGATTCACCTGGCGCAGCTCTTCGTTCTCCTCCCCCAGAAGCGCGAGCTCACCCTCGTCGATCTTGATGGTGAAGTAGGACCAAGTGGTAAAGGCCGACGCCACGAGGAGAAAAGCCACCGTACCGATGGCTACTGCGACCTGGCGATTGGTGATGCGAAACTTGCGAAACCGTGCCCGCGAATGGGGCACAATAATCACGGTGTGGTGTTTCAAGCCCATGATTCAGCAGAAGATGCGACCCACCCCCCAAGCAGGTCTATAAATGGAGACCGGACAATTCTACTTTGAGCACAAGGCTTGTCAAGGGCTTTTTCGACAAATAGCGATGAACAAAAGATTTTCGAGCCATGACCAGCCTCTGAAGGAGTCCGCCGAAAGGCCGATCTCGGTCCTCAACTCAACATGTGGCAGAGATAGGCGGCCCCCACGCCCAGGTAGTTCCCCAGCGCGTAGCCGATGAGCGCCAGCATGATCGAGACCGGTACCAGCTCTTCACGGTGGAAGCTGGCGGCTACCGGAGCCGATGCCGCCCCACCGACAGCCGCCACGCTGGAGACCGCAGCCATGCCGACATCGAGACGGAGGAGCCGGGCACCGAGGACGATAAAGACGAAGTGAACCGCGATACAGACAAACCCCGCGATCAGGAACCATTGCGCCCCCGCCAGCTGTGAAAGATCGGCCGAGGCGCCGATCATCGTCATGTAGATGTAGACAAAGGTCATTGCCAGTGGCTCTGTTCCCGGCACCTTCTTGAGTGGCGTAGCCGACAACAGAATACCGATGGTGGTCACCAACAGCATGGCCCAGGTGGAATTTGTGAACACCGGCGGAAATTCGGGCAGGAAACCCGCCACGTACCTGGCGACGAAGATGGAGGTAAAGCCGAAACCCAGGAGAGTCAGGAGATCACGAAAGTGAATCTCGTGGCTCTTCTTTTCGACTTCCTTGGTGGTTTCGGCGATATGGTCGATCTGCTCTTGCGAGACCCTGGTGAAGCGGTTGAACCAGCTGGCCCACCGCCTCGAGGTGATGATGATAGGGAAGTAGACGAGGTAGACGAAGTTGTCGACGATGACGACGACACCGACAAACTCCTCGGGCGTTTTGAGACTCTCCGCCACTGCCGCCAGATTCCCGGTGCCCCCGATCCAGCTGCCGGCCAGCGCACCAAAGCCCGACCAGGCATTCTCGGGCAGACCGGACTTGAAGAGGTAGAACGAGATGGCCGCACCGACGACGATGCCGATCGACCCGATGACGAGCACGACGGCCCCGCGCCAGGCGACCCGCATGGCCTCGCGGATGTTGATGTCCAGCAACATGAGGACGATGAAGAGCGGCACCGCAAACGACTTGAAGGTGCTGTAGATGGGGCTCGAACGCGGGATGATGTCGGGGCTGTTGAAGAACGGGACCAGACTGAGGTTGCTGAGAAAAATCGGTGTCAGGAAGATCCAGATGATCGCCGGTAGAAAATCGAACACCTTCCACTTTGTCTTCCTCTCCAGCCAGACAAAGAAGACCGGGATCATGGTGATGACCATCATCACCCCGACGAGATCGGTAAATATCGGTTCAGAGTCCATTCTCGCTCCGCCTCGGTCGAGTGTTGTCGATTCGCCTACGGTCTTGTCCGGGCGACGCTAACACGGCACAGGTGGTAGCGAAAACAGCCACGGTGCGTGCTAGGCTGATTTTTATGGGCCGAGGACTGCTTCCATTGACGGTTTTGGGGCTTCTCTTCGCCCCGGCAATAGCGGTAGCAGCCGGTGACGGTGAGGCCGGTGCAGACAAGACAAGACCACGGGCGCGCGAGCTGGGTCTGGTGATCGGCGTTCTCACTCCCGGGCCACTCAATGCCATCACCGATGTCACCGGTGTGAGGGTCGGTCATTTCACCCTGCAGCAGGGCACCCGGTTCAACACCGGCATCACGGCGGTGCTCCCACACGGCGGCAACCTCTTTCACGACAAGGTGCCGGCGGCCATCGTGGTCGGTAACGGCTTTGGCAAGCTGCTGGGGAGCACCCAGGTCAATGAGCTGGGTGAGCTCGAGACCCCGATTCTGTTGACCGGGACCCTAAGCGTTCACAAGGTTGCGGATGGTCTTGTCACCTACATGCTCTCGCTGCCCGGGATGAAAGAGGTGCGGTCGATCAACCCGGTGGTGGGGGAGACCAATGACGGCTTTTTGAGCGACATCAGGGCACGGCCGCTGGGTGCGGCCGAGGTTCGCCGGGCGATCGAGAGCGCCGGCGACGGACCGGTGGCCATGGGAGCCGTGGGGGCCGGGACCGGCACCGTCTGCTTCGACTTCAAGGGCGGCATCGGCACCGCTTCGCGGCGGCTCGACCAAGACCAGGGTGGGTGGACAGTCGGGGTCCTGGTGCAGACCAACTTTGGCGGGCCATTGAGGATCAGCGGCCTACCGCCGTGGATCGAGGACAAGCCGTTGGGCGTCTATCTCGAGGAGCAAACTCGGTCGCTCGAGGAGAGCCCCAATCCCGACGGCTCGCTGATGATCGTGGTGGCCACGGACGCGCCTTTAAGCCACCGGAACCTGCGGCGGCTGGCCCGGCGCAGCCTCTACGGCATGGCCCGCACCGGCGGCTACGGCAGCAACGGCAGTGGTGACTACGCCATCGCCTTTTCGACTCATGAGGCGTGGAGAATTCGGCGTGCAACCGATTCACCGGATAAGCCGAGGCCGGTGCTCGACAACGCGGCCACCAGTGGGCTCTTTCTCGCCGCTGTGGAGGCGACTGAGGAGGCCATCCTCGACAGCCTGTTTGCCGCCAGGACCACCGAGGGCTTCCGCGGCACGGTTCCGGCGCTGCCGGTGGAGAAGGTTCTCGAGTTGGCGGGCTCCCAGACTACGCTGCCAACACACCCTTGAGGTGATCCCCCAGCCTCAGGGTCAAAGTCACGATCTCGAAGGTCGGGTTCGAGCAGCCCACAGTGGGGTAGACCGAGCTTCCCCCCACCCAGAGGTTCGAGATGCCGTGGACCTTCGAGTCGACATCGACCACGCCCTTTTTGGGATCGGGATCCATGCGGGTAGCGCCCATATGGTGGAAGCTGGTGTAGGCGCGGGGCCAGGGCTCGCTTTCGGTGACCAGCAACTTGCCACGCCCACCAAAGCTCGCGGCAAGGTTGCGCACCATGATCTCGGAGGTCAGACGGACACTGCGGGCATCCTGCTCGGTGAGCTTCCACTCCAACCGGGTGCGGGGCATGCCCAACTCGTCCCGCTCATCGGCCAGACGGACACGGCTGTCCCGGTTGGGTACCTGCTCGCTGGCAATACCCAACGTGCCGAAATAGGTCGCGCCTGCGGCCACCTCCCGATCGGCAAACGAGAGGATTTCACCGGCCATGCTGTTGATGTCCAAAGCGAGTTCGGGTAGGAAATCCGGCTTTCTCGGTTTCACGATCGCCAACGCGTTGAGCAAGCGATGCTCTCGTTGGACCTCCGGGCGCACCCGCATGATGCCGCGGAACCTCCTCTTCTGCGGACCGGTCGTGCTGTAGGCGCGCATCGAGGCCGCCCGTCCGGGCATCACCAGGAAGCCGACCCGCAACAGGGGATGATCCATGAAGTAGCGGCCGACCAGATCGTGGCCGTTGCCCAGCCCCTCCTTCTGCACCCGGTTGGAGGCGAGCAGGATGCGGGCGTTCTCGATTCCGCCGGTGGCCAGCACATAGGCGCGAGCGCGAACACGATAGCGATTACCGGCCAGCGACG
>SBFI01000100.1 GCA_006227875.1 Acidobacteriota bacterium | reverse complement strand
ACCGGCGGCAGCCGGGGGATAGGTGCCGCCTGCGCCCGCTCTTTCGCCCACGCCGGGGCGACCGTGATGGTCCACTACCGGAGCAACGAAGAGGCGGCCGCGCTGGTGTTGGGAGAGCTCCAGGAGATCTCGGCCCGGCCCCACCTCAAGGCTCGGGCGGATCTCTCCCTTGTCGACCAGGCCGGCCCGGTGCTGGAACGGATCCGCTCCGAGTGGGGTCGCTTGGACTGTCTAGTGAACAACGCCGGGATCTGGGTTCACAACCCGATCGAAAAGCTGGACGATGAGCGGCTCGAAGAGACCTGGCAGGTCAACCTGCGAGCGCCGTTTGTCTGCGCCCGCGAAGCCGTACCACTGCTGCGGGAGGCCGACGACGGCAATATCGTCAATATCTCTTCCACTGCCGGCCAGCGGGGCGAGGCCTTCTACAGCCCCTATGCGGCCAGCAAGGGGGCGATCATCGCCGCTACGAAGTCCTGGTCGACCGAGCTGGCGCCGGATATCCGGGTCAATGCGGTCGCACCCGGCTGGGTGGACACCGACATGTGTATCGAGCCCTTTGCCGACGGTGGTCAGGAGCGGATCGAGGCCGGGATACCCCTGGGCCGGGTGGCGGACCCCGACGACATCGCCGGTCCGGTTCTCTTCATGGCCTCGCCTCTGGCCCGGCACATCACCGGCGAGATCCTCAACGTCAACGGCGGCAGTGTCCTCGCGGGCTGACTCCTGACAGCGATCCATTTTCAGCTTTCACCCGCGTGGGTGAAAGATTGCCTACCCTCATTTCGTCTAGAGAGGGTGTGGGACCCGCTTCGGGCCCGCCGACAACAGGCAAGACATGAGACCGGACTCCGGACGACTGGTAAGAGACCTGCCAATCGACGAGCGGCCGCGGGAGCGTCTACTACGCAATGGCAGCTCCGGTCTGTCCGATACCGAGCTGGTGGCCATACTCCTGCGCACCGGGCGGCCGGGGCTATCGGTACTTGACCTGGCGCGCGAAGTTCTGCGGGGCAGCGGCGGTCTGGGTGGCCTGCTGGGCTCGAGCTCGCAGGAGCTCCGGCGGATGGGTGTGGGGCCGGCGAAGGCGGCGGCGCTGCTCGCCTCGGTCGAGCTTGCCCGCCGCATCGCCCGCGCCGATCTTCCCGAGCGGGATCTGCTTACCCATCCCGAGGCAGTGGCGACCTTTCTGGCGCTGCGCTACGGTCTCCAGGGTCAGGAGGTGATGGGGGCTCTGTTTCTGGACACCCGCAACCGGCTGATCCAGGACACCGAGATCTTTCGCGGCACCCTCAATCGGGCGGCGGTCGAGCCGCGGGCCATCCTAAAACAGGGTCTGCTGCGAAACGCTGCGGGTCTTGTCCTTTTCCACACCCACCCCAGCGGCGATCCCTCACCCAGCGCCGAGGACCTTGCCTTCACCCGCCGCATGGCCAACGCCGGCGAAGTCGTGGGTCTCCGCCTGGTCGATCACCTCATCGTCGGCGGCGGTGGCCGGTGGGTCTCGCTGAAGAAAAGGGGAGGGTGGTAGCAGGCTGCTTCTTCTGTGTCAGGCACGCGTTATTCAGGGATGTGCATAAGTGAATAGAGGCTCCTTCGTGATCCAGCTCATTGACCACGCTCGACGGGTCGGCGATACTTAACTTCTTTCGGGCTTCTCGTGATGTGGCTAATGAAATTCCGTTTGTTGCTCTTGACGGCTTTGTCTCTGGTGGCGATTGGTACTCCGGGGTGCACACAACCGGAGCCGGCCGAAGTCCCGGAAGAGCTCATCGGCGTGTGGGTGACCGATGACCAGCGATATGAGGGCCGTTTTCTAAAACTAGAAGCCCGGACGATTCATTTCGGCATTGGTGGAGATCAAGCCACAGAGAACCCGATTATCGATGTCGAGACAATTCAAGAGGAGGGTACCTCGATCTATCGGATCCACTATCTCTCGCCGGAGGGGTTGGAGTACTCGCAAACGCTCAACTATGACCCAGAAGGTGAAGAGATAAGGTATAAGAACCGCCCCAGCGTGGTCTGGAAACGGGTTGAAATCGAGATCGAAGCCGCCGAGTCGGCCCGTTCGAATCTCGAAGCGGACGGATCCAACCCGGTTGCTAGTTTGGAGCAAGGTTGACGATGAACGCCTGGCCCATTTGTTGGTCTCGTGGTCCCTCTCGGCGGATTCGTCGCAGGCGAGGTCTTACTGCCTTCGAAGTTCTCATTGTTGCTGCCCTACTCGGAACACTGTCGGTGTTGGCTGTTCCTGGATACTTCCAGGTCCTTCGGAAGACGGCCAGCAAAGGGGTGATAGGCGACCTACTGGCCCTCCAATTCGCAATCGATATGTACGAGAGGATGAATGAGAGATTGCCGGATAGCCTTGATGATCTCGGTCGAGTCCCCCGGATCGACCGCTGGGGGAATCCCTACCATTATCTTCCAAATACTGCCAAGAATTGGAACAACGACAGGCGACTCGATCAACATCAGGTGCCACTCAACGAAGACTACGACCTGTTCAGCGCAGGCCCCGATGGGGAGTGGAGAAAGCCTCTGATGAATGCCAAAAGTCACGACGACATTGTCCGAGCCGACAATGGGTTCTACATCGGGATTGCGTTGGACCACTGATAGCCCTCTGAAGTGAAGATCGACTCCGCCTTTCTCCGCAGCCGCGTAGGGCGCAGGATCTTTTTCCTGTTTGTCGTCTGTTCTCTGCTCCCAATCCTTGCACTGGCGGTTGTCTCCTATCGATCTGTGACTCGAGAGCTGCGAACCCAAAGTGAGGAGCGTCTCCACCAGCTCAGCAAGACCCAGGCCATGGCGATACTCGAGCGCTTGACGTTGTTGAGCGGCGAGCTCGAGCTGGCGGTCAGCCAGCTGATCGACAAAGGCGATCTCCCCGGGCAAGTGGTGCCCGAATCACCAGACGACCTGACGGCGCCACGCTTCTCTGGATTTGCACTCGCCACTGGCGCAGGTGAGATCGAATCTCAAAGCGGCACCATGCCGGAGCTTCCGGTACTGGACGAGGCGGACCTCGAACATCTTGCCGGGGGTCGCACCGTTCTGGCGGTATCCGGGAGCTCCCAATCCGAGGCGCGAATGCTCCTGGGCTGGACGATCGAGCCAGGCAAACCGGAAGCAGGGCTACTTTGGGGAGAGATCGATTCGCCCTATCTCTGGTGGGGTCCGGGACGGGACAACATTCTTCCGGCCGGCATGGAGCTCTGCATCTTCTATCCACCGAAGCGACAGATGGTCTACTGCTCCTTCGAGACACCAGCCCAATTGCCGTCGACCGCGGCCCATCAGATCGGCGCAGAACCTCGCGGCTTCATATCCTGGCGCCAAGAGGATACCGACTATCTCGCAAGGTACCGATTGTTGCCACTCCACGGGTTCTCACACCCGGGCCTTACTGTGATCCTGAGTGAGTCGACCGCGAAGATGATTGACCCGCTAAAGGATTTCAAGCGAACGTTTCCGCTGATTCTGCTAACGACTCTCTGGGTGGTGCTGCTCTTGGCGACCAGCCAGATCCGCAGAAGCCTTGGACCGCTGGAGAAGCTTCAGGAGGGCACCCACCGTATTGCCGGCCGGGAATTCGACACTCGGGTGGAGATCGATAGCGGCGACGAGTTCGAGCAGCTGGCCGACTCCTTCAATGCCATGGCAGGCGATCTCGGTCGTCAATTCAATGCGTTGACGACGATGAACGAGATCGTTCAGGCAGTGCTGTCGGCGCTCGACACCGAGACCATCGTGGGAACTACCTTGGCCAATGTGAACAAGATCGTTCCCTGTGCGCACGTGAGCCTGACGCTGCTCGATGTCGAGTCATCGCTCGAAGGGCGGACCTTTGTCCAGGGTGTCGGTGTCCAGGTAGGTGCCGACCCAATTGCCACCGACCTGAGCTCCGAAGAAGTCTCTGATCTTCGGGAGAGATCCGACTACCGCGTCCTGACTCTCGACGCAGACTGCCCGACCTATTTGCAGGAGCTTCGAGCTCGAGGAGATCGATCGGCGCTGGTCCTGCCTATCTTGCTCAAAGGGCAATTGGCAGCGATCCTGGCGGCTGGGATCAGCAAACCCACACAACTCGCGCCAGATACTCTGGAACAGGCGCGGCAGCTGGCCGATCAGGTGGCCGTTGCCCTCTCCAACGCGCGGCTCATCGAAGAGCTCGATCGGCTGAGCTGGGGCACCCTCACCGCGCTAGCCCGTGCCATCGATGCCAAATCGCACTGGACGATGGGTCATTCGGAGAGGGTGACGGCCATGGCATTGAGAATAGGCCGTGCTATGGACCTCTCGGAAGAAGAACTTGGAGTTCTCCACCAGGGGGCCCTTCTCCACGACATCGGCAAGATCGGCATCACTTCCAAGATGCTCGACAAGCCCTCTCGGTTGTCCGAGGCCGAGATGGAGGTGGTGCGCGGCCACGTCGAGATGGGCGCGCGGATCTTGGAGCCCGTGCCGGCACTGGCCAATGCCGTTCCCATCGTCCTCCAGCATCACGAGCAATACGATGGCAAGGGCTACCCGCACGGCTTAATCGGCGAGGAGATTCATCTTGGCGCTCGCATCCTGATGGTGGCTGATTATTACGACGCCATGAGATCGGCTCGACCCTACCGGCCCCCGGGCGGCCGAAAGGAAGTCGTCGACAGCATTGCGCGAGAGGCGGGGAAGAAGTTCGATCCCCAGGTGGTGGGTATATTTCTGCAACTCATTCGCGACGAAGAGGAGGCGGGGGAGGACAAGAAGGACCGGGCGGCCTGGTCGGGGAGCTAGGCCCTGTCTCCGAACTGATCAGCTCCCGGAAACCGGCGTTCCCCCTCGGGCGGTCTGGTACAATCACGCGCTCCGGAGCCGGCCGTGATGCCCAGTTTCTACGTCACCACACCGATTTACTACGTCAACGATCTGCCCCACATCGGGCATATCTACACCACCGTCGTGGCCGATGTCATGGCCCGCTATCAGCGCCTTTCGGGCCTCAATGTCCACTTTCTGACCGGCACCGACGAGCACGGGCAGAAGATCGAACGGGCGGCCGAGGAGGAGGGAGTCGAGCCGATCGAACTGGCCGATCGGGTGGTCTCGCGCTATCACCGGCTCTGGGAGGAGCTGGGAATCTCACACGACGATTTCATCCGCACCACCGAGGCGCGACACCGTATAGGTGTCGAAGAGGTTGTGCGGCGAATCCAGGAGGCCGGTGATTTCTACACCGATCGGCACGAAGGTTGGTACTGCACTTCGTGCGAGTCCTTCTATACCGAGAAGGAGCTGCTGCCCGGCAAGCTGTGTGAGGTGCATGAGGCCCCGGTGGAGTGGAAGTCCGAAGACAACATCTTCTTCAGACTCTCTCGCTATCAGAAGCCCCTGCTCGACTGGTACGAGCAGAACCCTGGGAGCGTGCTGCCTGTCAGCCGCGGTAACGAGGTCAAGAGTTTTGTCGAGAGAGGGCTAAAGGATCTTTCGGTCAGTCGGGCCAATCTCGCCTGGGGTATCCCCTTCCCGGGGCACCCGGGTCAGACCATCTATGTATGGTTGGAGGCCCTGAGCAACTACATCACCGCGCTGGGCTTTGGTCAGCCGGAGAACGAA
>SBFI01000237.1 GCA_006227875.1 Acidobacteriota bacterium | reverse complement strand
GGCGAGTTGGCAACCCTGGGCAAGATGGTGGCGGCGTGCGTGACGGTTCCGGCCCTCCTCTGCCCGGTGGCCGGCGCGCTCTTTGGCCTCTGCTGGGCCCACCGGCAACTCGGCGATGCCGGCCCTGCCGTAACCCGCCCGCTGACCGTCTACCTGGGTGAGGCTGCGGGCGCGGCCCTGGGCGGCCTCGTCTTCTTCTTTGTTCTCTTGCGGGCGACCTCCGCATTCACCTCGGCCACCGTCGTCGCCCTGTTGCTGCTCGCCCTGTCGGGCTGGGTCTTGTGGAGGCAAGCGGCGGCGCCAGCAGCCCTCTCCAAGCTGTTCTGGGTTCTCTGCGCGGCAATCGTCCTCGCCCTCACCCTCTGGAGCGGCCGCATCGACACCCTCAGCCGACGGTGGCGATGGGGTGATGAGCTGGTCGCGGCCCACGATACACCGTTTCACAATCTGGCCATCCTGAAGCAGAGCGATCAGGTGACGGTCTTTGCCAACGGGCTCTGGCTCTTTACCGAGCCCGATCCCGCGACCACCGAGCCGGCGGTACATCTAGCCCTGCTCCAGCACCCGGAACCGCAACGGCTCCTGTTTCTGGGCGGCGGTCTAGCCGGCCAGTTGCGGGAGGCCCTCGGGCACCCGAGTGTGGAAACCCTCGACTACGTGGAGCAAGACCCTCAGCTCATCTCGTTCACGGCGGACTTCTCGAGCCCAGCCGTACGCGGCTCACTTCAGGACCCCCGAGTGCGGGTTCATCCGCAGGACGCCGGGACCTATCTGCGACGACAGGAAGCCGAATACGACGTGATCCTGATGAGCGTCGGCGATCCCATCAACGCCCAGATGAATCGGTTCTACACCGTCGAGCTCTTTCGGCGGATCGCCGCCCGCCTCCGGCCGGGCGGAATCTTCACCTTCTCCGTCCCGGGCGGTGGGGACATGGTCGGACCAGCTCATGCCGGTTTTCTCGGCTCGCTGAGCCGCACGCTCGCCGAGACTTTTGATGAGGTGATCGTCCTACCGGGCGAGCGAGCCCGCTATCTGGCCGCGCTCGAACCGGGAGCCCTGACCCTGGACCCCCGCGTCCTGGCCAACCGGATCGATGAGCGCGGCCTCGATCTGGCCTATCTCCGCGAGGACACTCTCTACGAACACATGAACCCGATGCGGATCGAGTACCTGGAGTCGGTCCTGGGTGAGCTTCGAGACAGCCCGGTCAACCGCCAGTTTGCCCCCATCTGCTACTTCCACGGCATGATGCTGTGGGCCGCCCAGTGGCACCCCGAGCTCGAGCGTGCCTTGCGGGCCATGGCCCGAGTGAAGCCGGTCCACCTTTTAGTCGCGCTGGCCCTGCTTGGCCTCATCGTCATTCTGGTCTTCTGGACCGGAGGGTCGAAGTATCGGCTGGCCGTCGGCGCGGCGGTCTTTGTCCAGGGCGGCGTCGGTATGGTGATCCAGCTGATTCTGATCCTGACCTTTCAGATTCTCCAGGGTTTTGCCTATCTCCAGCTGGCGCTCATCATCGCCTTCTTTATGGCCGGTCTGGCGCTTGGCGCCCTGGTGGTCGGCAGGGCCGAGGACTGGTGGCGGGACAACTCGCGGGTGATCCGCTGGTTTACGCTCAGCCAGATCGGTGTCGCCCTCTATCCGGTGCTGTTGCTGGCCTTCTTTTCACCGCTGGGCGAGGGGCTACGCGAGAGTCTCTCGGCTGTGGCCGCCTCCTGGGTCTTCTCCACGGCGAGCCTTGCGGCCGGTGCTCTCGGTGGCGCCCACTTCGCGCTCGCGGCCCTGGTCTCGGCCGCGGCCGGCGCCAAACCCGAGCGCGCGGGCGGTTATCTCTACGCGGCGGGTGGAGCGTTTGTCGCCGGCCTCTTTGTGCTGCCGCTTTTTGGCGTCACCAAGACACTGATTCTGCTCGGCCTGCTGTCGCTCTTCTGCCTCCTCGCCATCCTGAGAAGGCCGGCTCTCGTGCCGTAGCTTCCGGTCTCCGCCACCCATGGGCTGGTGACCTTCCGACGGGCTGTCAGGGGCCAGATTCGGCTTGCGTCTGAGGTGCCATCGATTTGGCCAGCCAGACACCCGGCACCGAGTGTCCGCACCCGCCGCAGCGGCCCTCTGCCAGACCGACGACTCGGGTGATATAACCCACCCGCTCGATAAGAAGCTCTTGGCACTCGGGGCAGTAAGTGTGTTTGCCCGCGTGCTCGGGGACGTTGGCGATGTAGACGTAATGGAGACCCGCTTCCATGGCCACGCTTCGGGCCTGCTCCAGAGCCGCCACCGGTGTCGGCTCTTGAGCAGATAACGGGGGTAGAAACGGAAGAAGTGGAGCGGCACGTCCGGACCCAGCTCTTCGACGATCCAGCGGCACATCGCCTGCAGGGTCTCGGGGTCGTCGTTCTTGCCGGGTATCAAAAGGTTGACGATTTCGGTGTGGATAAGCTTTTCCTTCAATCGCACGAGTGTCGCCAGCACCGGCTTCAGATCACCGTCCACTTCCTCGCGATAGAGCTCCTCGGTGAACCCCTTGAGATCGATACAGGCGGCGTCGAGCGTTTCGCAGATGTCATCGAGAGGTACCCGGTTGACAAAGCCCGCCGAGTGCATCAGATGGAGCAGCGGCCCACCTCGGCAGAGGCGGGCGACATCTAGCATGTACTCGACAAAGACGACCGGCTCGAC
>SBFI01000028.1 GCA_006227875.1 Acidobacteriota bacterium | reverse complement strand
GAAGACGAGGTCGTCGGCGCTTGGACGCTGGGTGCGGAAGTCCTTCTCGACCGCCTCCAGGCAGGCCGTCACCTCGGGTGCGTCGGGGTCGGCCGAAGTGGCTTGATTCCTGGTCTGACCGAGAGCGGCGGTGGCGACAAGAGCAACGGTCAGCAACGCGAGTGATCGAAGCGAGGTCGAGTGGATCATCGGGTGCGTGTGGGACATGGGTTTCCTCCTTGGGGTTCTGATCAGTCGACGATATAGCCGAGAGCCTTCAGCCGGCGGCGATCCGCCCGCCTCATGTCGACCGACTCGGAGGCTTCCTGTTCCGACTCGATCCAGAGATGCGCGGCCGGCCCCTCCAATTGCCGCGCCGTCTCGGTGGCCACGGCATCGGGAATAGAAACATCGTGCGGAAAGACCTGGATCGGCTCGGCCCCCTCGCCGACGAGCAGGGGCACCGCGGTGCCGTCGGTCACCAGCGCACCGGTGACGGTAATACTCGCGTCTACCGGCAAGATCTTCCATCTCAATGTCTCGTCCGGTGAGAGCCGGAATGTCATCTTGTGGAGATCCTCGGAAACCAGAACAGTTCCGGTCCCGGTGTCCACCGTGGCCGCGAGAAAAATACCGTTGGATTCGAGCTCACCGATCAGCTCACCGGTGCTCTCGTCGAGCCATGCAAGGTTCCAGCGATCGGGTATCAGCGCTTCAACTGCGGTCATCGCCTCCGCGCGCAACTTGGTCGCAATCTCGGATCGCTCAGAAACCCAATCCTGCTTCTCGCCTGGGTCGGTTGAGAGATCAAAAAGCGACTCCTTGCCGGTGTCGAGGTCGATCAGCAGCTTCCAGCCCTGGCGTCTCAGGCCGATGAGATTTGTGTTGAACCGAGATGTCTCCAAGAACACAGGGCGGCCGCCAGCTGCTCGTGACCGGCTGTCCTCTGTCCGGTCTCGAAGCCCGTGCAGCCCCTCGGGCGGCGACAGGCCCGCCAACTCGAGGAGCGTCGGCGGCAGATCCACGAGACCGACCGGGGCCGCGATCGTCCGCGGACCTTCAATCCCGGGCCCCGCGACCAGCAACGGAACATGAACCTGCTCTTCGAAGAGGGTATGACCATGTCCCCACGAGCCCCGCTCCCCAAACTCCTCACCATGATCGGAGGTCACCATGATCACGGTGTTCTCCTGCAGTCCCAGCCTGCCCAAGATGCCGTAGAGGCGGGCCAATTGATCATCGACGTAACGAATCTCGCCGTCATACATCGACTCTTCGAAGGCGAGGAGCTCCTCGCTGAGCGGGTTACTCTTGTAGTGCATGTAATTTCGATATTTCCGCCGCGGTCCCTTGTAGTCGGTTGCAAAGAGCTCGCGGTACGGGCGCGCCGGGTTGTAGGTGTAGTGGGCGTCGTAGAGGTGGAGAAAGAGAAAGAAGCGTTGGTCGGCCTGTTCCTCGAGCCACTCCTCCGCCAGATCGATGACCCCTCTGGCGTCGACCGTCTTGCCAACCTTCTCATGTGCCGTCTGGTCCAGGTCCTGAAACCAGTCGAACCCCCGGTCGAAGCCATAATTGGCCGATACGAACCAGGAGGTCACCGCGGCCCCGGTGGAGAATCCGGCGTCCTGTAGGAGCTCGGCGACGCTCACCGCCGACGGAGCGATCGAGGACTCGGCGTCTACCGCACGGTGGCTCGAGGGGTAGAGCCCGGTCAACATCGAGGCGTGGGAAGGCAGCGTCCAGGAAGCCGGGCTGATGGCCTGCTCGAACCGTACCCCCTTGGCCGCCAGTTGATCCAGGAAGGGCGAGGTCTCTCGCGAGTAGCCGTAGGACCCCAGATGATCGGCGCGCAGCGTGTCGATGGAGATCAGGACAATTCCCGAGACCTTTTCTTCCGGGGCACAGCCGACGAGCAGGACACCCGCAAGCACCATGCCCGCCAACAGACCGCCGAAAGCCGGCCTCTCGATCATCGCAATGGCTCGGTGAGCGCTCATCCTTCTTCTTACCCCGATGCCTCGGAGCCGAGGATCATACCCGACGCGGGTGAGGCCGTTCAGGCACCAATGAGCCCTTCCCGCCCGGATCGAGGGCTGTTAGCCTCTATTGGAACGCTCAGAAGAGGAGGGGTTATGAAGCATCTGGTGATTTGTGCCGCGGTAGTACTGGCAGCCGCTTCGGCCTCCGGTCACGACATGTTTCTGGTGCTGCCCGATCACGATTTCGAGGAGGGAGCCGCGATAACCGTTGCGCTCTACAACGGCACTTTCGACAAGAGCGAAAACACCATCGATCGCGAGCGGATGATCGATGTCAGAGTGATCGACGGCAAGAACCAGGGGACCCACCCCGCGACGTCGCAGTGGCGGGAAGAGGGAACGGTGACCTATCTGGACTTCGAGAGCGGGTCGCCGGGCACCCATGTGGTGGGGGTCTCGACCGCACCACGGATGATCGAGCTGACCGCGGAGGAGTTCAACGACTATTTGGAGCACGATGGAGTTCTGGATGTGCTCGAGGCGCGTCGCCGCGACGGGACGGCCGATCGGGGCGCCAACGAGCGCTACGCCAAGCACGTAAAGACGATCCTCCAAGTGGGTGAGGTGACCACCGACTCCTATGCCTATCGTCTCGGCTATCCCATCGAGATCGTTCCGCTGGCCAATCCGGGTAATCTGGGCGCCGGTCAGACCCTGGAGGTCCTGGTCCTGGCCAAAGGAGAGCCGGTGGCCGGGCAGCTGGTCTATGCCAGCTTCGAGGGTTTCCACACCCACGACGAGACGGGCTCGCACCGTGAGGCGGTCAAGACGCGCACCGACGACTCGGGTGTGGCGCGTATCGAGCTGACGCGGCCCGGCCGTTGGTACATCCGTCTGATCCGGATGCTGCCCGTGGCTGAAGAGGGAGTGGACTACGAGTCCAGTTGGGCGACCCTGACCTTCGAGGTGCCCTAAGAAGACTCTTAGCCGGCGGCCTTCTCGCTGGCGATCCGCCAGGAGTCATCCAGCCAGACCAGGACGAGGGTCTTGACCACCTCGTCGCTGAAGTGGTCGGCCTCGTAGGTCTGCGGGAAAGTGACGCTCACCCGGTCCTTGACGAGCGACTCCTGTTTAACCGTGCCGACCGTCACCTTGATCCACTTGGGTCTGGTAAGGCGCTGGCGGCGTTGGCTCACCCAGTCGGCGCGACTCATCCCGCCGGCGGGGGCGAAGTCGGGAGCATAGAAACCCAGGTAGTCGTTGACCCGCTGCCCCGACCAGGCCGCCGCCCAGGCGCGGACAAAGGCCTCGACCTGACTCGGGTCGGGTTCGACGGCCGACGAGACTTCTGCAGCGGGGAGCTCGCTTTCGGCGGCAGCGGCCACCTGAACCGGTGCCTCGGGTTCGGTTGTCGTCTCCGCTGCCGCCATTTGGCTGGTCAATGACGAGCTCGTGACCCCAAACTCGGCTTTCTCGAAGTCGGGAACACCGGGGAAGCTGGCTCGAAAGGTGGTCGTCTCACCACCCTTCAGTGCACTCTTCGCCAATGTCGCGTGGGCGTTGCCCGCCGGTACACCACCCTCGTCGACCAGAGAGATCTGGAGGGCAAGCTCCTGGTGGCCGCGGCTATCCCGGTTCTCCAGCGTGCCCGACAGCACTACACCGTCGATGGCCTCGTCGTAGACCGTGTCCCACTGGGCGACGGCAACTTCACCGCCACTGGACTCTTGGTGGGCGGCGGTGGGAGGTGATACTACGGATTTGGGCTCTTCACCCTCGGCTTGAAGGCTGTCGGGATTGACGTGTTTGACATCATCGTCGGTGATGACAAACGCCGGTCTCTCGGACGCCCTCCGCGTGCGCTGCTGTGGCTTCAGGGCCGGTCGGGAGCGGGAACTGGTGAGTCTATCGCTGGCGTCGAGATCCAATTCCGTGAGCTGTATCGAGGAGAGTGTGCCGTCGGCGAGCCGAAAGACCACGAGCTTGCCCTGGACTTGCCAAGGGCCTCGCGTCTCGATCTGGACACCGTCGAGAGTCACCAGCCAGTCGGCGGCAACCGGGCCCGCGACTGCTGCCAGAAGCATGGCCAGCAGGGTCAGCCGTGCCGTTGGGCCTCTCTTGGACATCCCGAACCAGTCTACCGACAGGCTCGGGGATTCCCTATGAAGGGCTGCATGCCGCCGGGCAGTGGCGCAGTGACGCAATGGCGCAGTGAAGGTTGCTCCGGTGCTCCACTGCTAGCGGTCCGCAGGACCGCGGCCACTGCGTCACTGCCGGGTGGGAGGGGGTCCTCTCCTTCCCCTAGTACCGGTAGTAGTCCGGCTTGTAGGGCCCCTCGAGCGGCACCCCGATGTAGTCGGCCTGCTCCTGGGTCAGCTCGGTGAGCCGGATCCCCAGTTGATCGAGATGCAGGCGAGCCACCTCCTCGTCCAGCTTCTTGGGGAGCATCATCACCTTCGCCTCGTAGGCGTCCTTGTGGCCCCACAGATCCATCTGGGCCAGCACCTGGTTGGTAAAGGAGGCCGACATGACAAAACTCGGATGGCCGGTGGCACAGCCGAGATTGAGCAGTCTGCCCTCCGCCAGGATCAACACGCTGTGACCGTCGGCAAAGCGCCACTCGTCGTACTGCGGTTTGATGTTGATCTTTTGAATGCCGTCGATCTTCTTCAACCCGGCCATGTCGATCTCGTTGTCGAAATGACCGATGTTGCCGACGATGGCCTTGTCCTTCATCCGCGACATGTGATCGGCGGTGATGATGTCGAAATTGCCGGTGGTGGTGATGAAGATGTCGGCCTCGCTCACCACATCGTCCAGGCGGACCACCTGATAACCCTCCATGGCTGCCTGGAGTGCACAGATCGGGTCGATCTCGGTCACCACTACCCGTGCGCCCTGACCACGAAGTGCCTGAGCGCAGCCCTTGCCCACTTCGCCGTAGCCGCAGACCACCGCCATCTTGGCGGAGAGCATGACGTCGGTGGCGCGGTTGAGACCGTCGACCACCGAGTGGCGGCAGCCATAGATGTTGTCGAATTTGGATTTTGTTACCGAGTCGTTGACGTTGATGGCAGGGAAGAGGAGGGTGCCCTCTTTCTCCATCTGGTAGAGGCGGTGGACACCGGTGGTGGTCTCTTCGCTCACCCCCTTGATCCCCTCGGCCAGTGCGGTCCAACGGCCGGGGTGGGCGTCGAGCTCGCCGCGGATAGTGTCGAGAATAACGCCCCACTCTTCCGGGTCGTTGTCGGGGTCGAAGTCGGGAACGACACCGGCCTTCTCGAACTCGGCGGCCTTGTGTACCAGGAGCGTCGCGTCGCCGCCGTCGTCGACGATGAGGTCGGGTCCGGAGCCGTCCGGCCAGGTCAGCGCTTCCTTGGTGCACCACCAGTACTCCTCCAGGGTCTCGCCTTTCCAGGCAAAGACCGGGGTGCCCTTGGGCGCCTCTGGTGTGCCACCGGTCTCGGGCGGGCCGACGGCGACCGCCGCCGCCGCATGATCCTGGGTGGAGAAGATGTTGCACGATGCCCAGCGGACATCGGCGCCCAGCCGGGTGAGGGTCTCGATCAGAACCGCCGTCTGGACGGTCATGTGGAGGCTGCCCATCACCTTGGCACCGGAGAGCGGCTTGGTGTCGCCATACTTCTCGCGCAGGGACATCAGCCCCGGCATCTCGTGCTCGGCGAGACGGATCTCTTTACGCCCCAGCTCGGCCAGGGAAAGGTCGGCTACCTTGAATGGCGCCCGCTCGATCGTGACAGTCATTTTCTTCTCCTTGTCCATGCTCTGAATGTCTGAATAATCGGTTACTTTCACATCCAATCGAGACCGCGCCCGATCGGTTGGTTTCTATGAATCCGTGCCGGCCGTCTTGCGTGCACTGGCCGCAAACAACGTCGGTCCCTTTGCCTCCGGGTCAGCGGGCAGCGCCCGCATTCGGATCCTGCCGAAACCCGCCTCGCCGAGCCAGGTCGAAAGCTGCTCCTCGTCAAAGCCCAGCCACACATGCCCCATCTGTTGCCGGTACTCCTCGTGTTCGTGGGGAAGCATGTCGACAACCAGCAGACGGCCACCTTCTGCAAGGGTTCGCGCGGCCTCGACCAGAGCCCGAGAGGGATCGGCCAGGTGATGCAAGACGAGCACGAAGAAGGCGGCGTCGAGAGCTTCGTCCTCGATCGGCAGGGCTTCGAGGCGGCCCTGCCGCAGCTCCACATTGTCCCTCTCGCCCAGCCTCTGGCCGGCCGCCGCCAGCATGGCGTCGGACTCGTCGACCGCGATTACCTGGCGGACAAAGGGTGCGAGTGACTGTGTCATCAGTCCGGTGCCGCAGCCAAGATCACCGACGATCCAATCGTCGTCCAGGAGAGCCAGCAGAGAGTGGAGGTCGAAACGGTGGCCAAAGAGCTCCTGGCGCAGCTCGGCCCATTCGCCGGCGGCGGCGGTGAAGAACTCCTGGGACTTTGTCCGCCGTTGGGCGAGAACACCCTCCAGCCGTTGCCTGTCCTGCGCCGCCGCTGCGCCGGCTCCGACCTCCTCGCGCACCGTCAGCCAGAGCCGCCGGGCGCTGGGCTCAGGAGAATCCGACCGCAGCGAGTACCGACGGCTGGTGCCCTCACGACG
>SBFI01000249.1 GCA_006227875.1 Acidobacteriota bacterium | reverse complement strand
GTATCCAAATTAGCGGTGATGGTATCGATCAGCACCTCCTGGGTTCTGATCCGAGCCCACAGCTTGTCGTTGCCCTCGATGATGCTCCATGGAGCCGTCCGGGTGCTCGTTTTGAGCACCATGTCCTCGACCGCTTCGACGTACTGATTCCACTTTTCTCGATTCCGCCAATCTTCCTCGGTCAGTTTCCAGGCCTTGTGCGGGGTGCCCTGTCGCGCCTCGAAACGACTCAACTGCTCTTCGGGGCTGACGTGAAACCAGAGCTTCGCCAACATGATGCCCTTGTCGGTGAGCTGGCGCTCGAATTCGTTGATCTCACGGTAGGCACGTTTCCATTCCTCCGGTGTGGCAAAGCCCTCGACTCTCTCGACCAGGACGCGGCCGTACCAGCTGCGGTCGAAAACGACGATCTGTTTGTCCTCCGGCGGGCGGAGCCGGCGCCAGAAACGCCAAAGGTAGTGGTGGGTCTTGTCGTCACCGGCCGGCGCGGCGATGGCGTAGACCTGATAGCCGCGGGGATCGACTTTCTCCGTCACCCGACGGATGGCTCCACCTTTGCCGGCCGCATCCCATCCCTCGACGACAACCACCAATGACCGCTTCTGAACATAGAGCTCGTGCGCCAGCTCGCGCAGACGCAGCTGGTGATCGATCAGCTTCTTCTTGTAGGTCGCACGATCGAGGCTCTTGCTCAGGTCGACAGAATTCAGCATCGGCTCAATCTTCCATCTCTTCGTCGTCGATATCGGCGATGTCGTCTACCTCTTCCTCTTCCACGTACGGCTCCGGAACCTCGTGACCGTGCTTGCGCATCCCCTCCTCCATACGGCCGATCAGGGTGTCGAACACCTTGATTCTCGACCAGCGCCGGTCGGTGGCCTCGACCAGGGTCCACGGTCCCCACTCGCTCTCCGTGCGCTCGAGCATCTCCTCGGTGGCGAGCAGGTATTCGTCGTACTTCTTGTGGTGCTCCCAGTCCTCCGGTTCCACGTGCCAGGCCGTGTGAGAGTCCGATTCCAGCTTCTTGAAGCGCTCCTTCTGCTCCTTCTTGTCGATGTGGAGAAAGAACTTGACGATGACATAGCGGTCATGTGCCAAAGCCCGCTCGAAAGAGACGATGTCGTTGTAGGCCTGGCTCCATCTCTTCTTCTCGATCAAACCCTCGACCCTCTCGACGAGAACGCGGCCGTACCAGCTGCGGTCGAAGATGGCCACCTCACCCCAGTTGGGGATCTTGTTCCAGAAACGCCACATCCAGGGCATGTGGGTCTCGAAGGTCCGCGGCTCCCTGATGGCGTGGAGGGTGAAGCCCCGCGGCTCGAGGCGCTGGGTCAGCTTGTTGATAGCCGTTCCCTTGCCGGCGGCATCCCAGCCTTCGAAGACCACCACCGTGGCCAGGTCGTCCTCCCAACAGGCGCGTTGCAGCTGATGAAGCCGGGTTTGCAGCACCGGCATCCGGGCCTTGTAGTCGGCCTTGGACAGCTTGGAGTTCAGATCGAGCGCTTCGAGCATCTGGTGTCTCCGGTCAGGGTCTCATGCGGGTGCCGATCTCACGCCACAGCTCCTCATAGGCCCTAGCCGGCTGGCTTCGCCCGGCAAAGACCGCGAGAGGTGCGCGGTGGAGCCCCATCTGCTCGACCACGCTCGAGTATGGAATCTTGGTTTCGAGCATGCCGTGCGTACTCGAGTCGGTCGAATCAGAGATCCTCCGGTGCAGCGATTTTCGCCGATCGATCATACAAAAGAACGGCAGCACCATCGGCCGTCGCTTCTCCCGCTCGTCGAGATGATGGCGGAGCTGATCCAGCGTGCGCAACGACAACGTCGTCGGTATGGTCGGTACGAGCAAGGCATCGGACGCCACAAACACACTCTCCGAGACCAGCGAGATACTGGGCGCACAGTCGAGAAAGAGGATGTCGTACTCGGCGGCCAGGGGCTGGAGAAGACGCGCCAGCCGCTTGGTCGGTTTCTTTGTCTTCTCGAGGGCGAGATCCATGTGGCGATAGGAGAAGTCGGCCGGCAGCAGATCGAGCCCTTCGAAGTCGGTACCCCGGATCAGGGAATCGGGATCACTCCTGCCCCGCACGAGCTTCTTGCCGCCGCCTTTGACCTTGGCCCTGATACGGAAATAGAAAGTGGCGGCACCCTGTGGATCGAGATCCCAGATCAGGGTGCGCGCTCCACTCGCGGCGGCCAGGTAGGCCAGATTGACGGCGGTGGCCGTTTTGCCGACACCGCCCTTGATGTTGTAGGTGGCGAAGACCTTCACCGCTCGGGGCGCTCCTGCTGCTTGAAGAGTCGGCGAAAGCGCTTGCGATTCCCTGGAGCCGAGAACTTCTCGAATCGCCGGTAGAAGCCCTCTCGTTCCCGTTCCTGGCCGTTCTCGAGTCGCTCCTGGAGTCGTCCCATGGCCATCAGCGTCTCGGCGGGCTGCAGACGCTCGTCGATCATCTGCTGGGCAAGACGCCCGAGGGTTGCCTGCTGGACGACAAAGTCGTTGAAGTCCCCGAGATTGTCCTGCAGCTGTTTGAGCGCCTTGACGAGTCTGGTGACCCCCTCGGCGTCGTACAGCGAACGGAAGAACTCCAGGAGATAACGGAGCTTCTTGGCTTCGATCCGCAGACGGTGAAGCGCCTCCGGCGGCGTCTCGGGACCGATGGCTTCGCCCTTCTCGAGCACTCTGCGGTAGGCCTTCCAGATTCGCCGGGAGGCCAGCTCGCCGATCGGCGTGGCCGCGTTGCGAGGCAGCTCTCCCTCCGCCGGCGGCTGGTCGAGAAATGTCTGCCAGCGCTCGACGAGATCGCGATACCTCTTGCCTGCCAGTGCCTGCACCATCCTTCGGTGCTCGAGCCCTCGGTGCCGCTCGAGAAATTCAGTGAGGGGCTCCAGGTCCGCACGCACCTCCTCCGGAAGGAGGGCTCGGTAGTCGGCCATCTTGAGGAGATTGACATCCAGATCCCGGGTCGGACCCGTGAGGCTCCCAAGCCAGTTGAATTCTCTCCGAAACTCGCTGACGGTCGCTTCGGGGTAGAGGCCCTTGAGCTGGGAGAGAGCGGAGCGGGTTCGCCGCACGGCGACTCGAAAGTCGTGGAGGAACTCGGTATCCAGATCGGCGCGGAGCCCGGGCTCGTTGGCGATGATGGTGCGCAGCAGCGAGCGGTAGACCTGTTTGAGGGCCTCGTCGGCCCTTTGATCGGCCTCGAGCCGAAGGTCCAGCCTGGAACTGTAGTCACCCGCTTGGCGGTCTATGGCCCCGAGCGCCAGAACGAGCGGCGGAGTGGGCGCCGGCTCCAATCGGGACTCTTCGCTCAGCATTTGGAGAAGCGCGTCGAAGGCCTTCTGGTAGCCCTTGACCGGAATGGCCCGCAGCGTGAGTGGAAGTGACTGGCGTTGCCCGGTCTCATCCGGTCGAATGGCGGATGTCTCTTCGAGCACCACCCGCGCAACCGTCTTGCGGTTGTCGTCCAGAATCTGCAACGCTTCGCCGCTTGTTTCGAGGTGGACGAGCGGCAGGAGCCGGCGCATCTCGACAAGTGGCGACAGGGCGTGGCGCAGGGGTCCGGCGGGCAGATCCCAGGCAAAGGCCGGTACGCCGTCCGGCGGTAGCAGCTCACGCAGAGGACCGTCGGGTGTCTGCCAGCGCAGCGTCGTGGCTCGATCGTCGGTGTTGACCTCGAGAACGCTCCCAGCCTCGTGGAGACGCCAGTCGAAGGTGTCGTAGTAGATGGTTTTGCGGTTCGGCAACAGCTCGCTTCTGGTGGAGAACCGAGCCGCGATAGCCTTCAGCACCTGCCGACCGCTGGCCTGGGAATCGAGGTGGAAGGACTCCTCGGAAGGGGTCATCTGGTCACTTTTTCTTCTTTTTCCCCTTCATCTTCTTCTTCTTGTCCTTCTTTCGTTTCTTATCCTTCTTCTTATCCTTCTTTTTGTCGTTCTTCTTTTTCTTCTTTTTCTTCTTTTTCTTACCTTTACCCTTGTCCTTGTCGGCGGGCTTTGCCTTCTCGCCGCTGGGCTTGGCCGTAGTCTTACGGTCGGTTTTGGACTTGGATCCGCTCTCCAACAGGATGGCGGTGGCGGCCTGTTTTACCGCCGCCGCCCGCGTCGGTCCAAAGCCTCGCACGCCCGCGATGCGGCCGACCGGGGAATTGGCCAGCTCCACGACGGTGGTGATGCCGTGGCTGGCGAGGGCCTCCGCGGCGCTGGCGCCGATGCCGGGTACGTCGGTGATTTTCGCCATCGAGGTCCTCCTCGCGTCGGTAGTCGTATTGGCAGAGCAGTTTACCAAGGGGCGGAAAGCTCCGTTCCTGGGAGGTAAAAGCCCGTGCCCGAGCTGACCCGATCATTCGAACAGGCTGCCTGGCTTGGGTTATGATGCCGGCAGCAGAGCGCCAATAGAGACCCGTTCATGCCGGATCCATACGTCGCCCACCTGTTCCAAGAAGCGCCCCTATATCCCCTGCAACGACACATGTTGGTGGTGGAGGACTGTGTCGCCAAGGTCCCGCCGCTGTTCGACGCGCTCTGGGAGGGTGACCAGAAAGAGGTGCACGCTCTCAGAGACCAGATCTTTCTGGCGGAAGGTCTGGCCGATCACCTCAAGAACGAGATCGGCTCCTATCTCTGTCGGCGCACGGCCGGCACTTTCGACCGCAGAGATCTGTTGGCCCTGCTCAGTGCCCAGGATTCGATCGCCGACGGGGCGCGAGATCTCGCCGGGCTGTTGGGCATGAGGGAGATGGAGGTCTCCGAGAGCTTGAAGGAGATGCTGCAACCCCTGGTCGAGCACACCCTGATGGCGACAAAGCTCTGTTTCGAGGTCGCCCAGAAACTCGACCATCTGCTGGGGGAGACCGATTCTCCCGGCCCGGAGGAGCTCATCAGCGGGCTCCAGGCGGACCTCACCGCCATCGAGATCGATCTCGAGGGCCGCATGGCCGAGCTGGGGGAGGCTCTCTTCGAGCGCGGCAGCCAGATTCCACCGGTTGCCGTTTTTGTCTGGTACGAGCTAATCCAGAAGATCAGCGAGCTGGCGTTTGGCGCGGTCCGGGTCGGCGACTCCCTCCGATTGATACTGGCGGCTTGAAGACCGCCGCCCGCCCTGGGGATAGGGGTGTAGGGGCTTAGGGGCGTAGGGGGAAGTACGATTTGACTGACTGGAACGATACGGTCCAAGAGAGTCTACGGTGGCTTGACGAAATGCATCTCGTCGAGCTGAGCAACGGTCTGACAGCCTGTGTGGTGGAGGACAGGCGAACCTCGCTGGTGACCACGGCGCTCTGTTACCGGGTGGGAACGCGGGACGAGCCTTCGAGCCAGGGCGGCATCGCCCACTTTCTCGAGCACATGATGTTCAAGGGCTCGCAACGGTATGGACCGGGCGAGGTCGACCGCCGGACACAGGCTCTGGGCGGGACCAACAACGCGTTTACCAGCCACGACTGCACGCTTTACGAGTTCAGTTTTGCCTCCGACCGCTGGGTGGAGGCGTTGACGATGGAAGCCGATCGTATGGCCGCCCTGACATTGGAGGAGATCGAGGTCGATGCCGAGCGCGCGGTGATCCTGGAAGAGATCTCGCAGGCCGAAGACGATCCCTGGGATGCGCTGGAGATGGAGGTGCGGGATCGGTTCTATGGCGACCATC
>SBFI01000134.1 GCA_006227875.1 Acidobacteriota bacterium | reverse complement strand
GGTCACACCCCGGTGAGGCTCCCGGTGGGAGCGACGTCGAGCACGGGCGAGGATCCACCGGCGGGCGGCCAGGCGCAGCCGGCGGGATCCAGCCCGCAGCGCAGGCCCGCGTCGCTGATCTCCTGAAGGAAGCCGGACGCGGGCCGGAAGCGCAGCGGCTCTGCGGGCGCCGCCGGGAGCCTGAGCTGACCGCCCTGGTGGATCGCCCGCGCGCACCCGGAGCGAGCGCCGGGAGACTCAACGGGGAGAAACCTCAGAGGGCCTCGGCCGGCACGGGGACCGGCCGCTTCAGGACTCCAGGATCACCTGGAGCGCCTCATCCAGGAAGGCGAGTTGCAGGCGCATCTGATCCCGAAGCGGCATGGGGCGGATACCGTGGCGCTCGATCCGGGTGCGGGCTTCGTCGGTGCCGTGACGCGCGATGAGGTGCTGGAGCCAGGACTGGAGGGCTTTGCGGCCCTCGGTGCCGGTGCCAAAGGGGGGTGCGTCGGCTGGGGGATCTTGCTCGTCGGGGAGGAGAAAGAGGGGCATCTCCGAGACCAGGGTGAAGGGATCGCCGCCGAGCGAGCGAGCGTACTCCATTGAGCTCGGCCGGAAGAGCCTTGCGGTATCGGGATCACCGATTTCCTCGAAGTACGACTGCATCGCCCCGGAGTCGGGGCGGGTGGAGAAGCCCTCGTCGATGCGGCGGAATCCCTTCTCGCCCCGACGATCTACATCGAAGAGTCGGTAGCCCATGGCCCGGACCCGATCGCGGAGAACGTCGCGCATGGTGGCTGTGCGCTCCATCCATGACGGCTCGATGAGAAACCAGGGCCCGGTGGCGAAACCCATGCCGTGGAAGCTGCCGTGGAGGTGGATGGGTGCTGCCTGCTCGAGAAACTCGGCCACGGCCCGGTTCTCCGGTCTTGCCTCCAGGTCGTCCGGCGAGCGCGGGAAACCGAACTCGATGTCGTCACCGGGGAGCTCGCGGATGGCGGTGCCACTGTAGCTCACGACATCGTAGCCGCGGTCGGACACACCCTGGTGGTCGACGGTGGGGATCGGTGTCTCGCTCCAGACCGCATTGCGGAGGCGACCGTCGGGATTGACATGCGGCACCACGAGCCAGGTCAGCTCAGCCAGCGGCGGGCTTCCGGGCTTCTGCAGGGCCAGCCAGGCGACGAGCTTCTCCAGCATCTCGGGTCCGACCGGCTCGTCGGCGTGGCAGCCACCGATCAAGCTGACCCGAGACGAGCCCCGGCCGAGCCGGTAGCCGGTGATTTCACGACCCTCGCGGGAGCGGCCGAGGTTCTCGGCCGCGGGGAGATCGGGCCGAGCGGGCGAGAGGATGCTGTCGATGGGAAGTCGAAGCCGGTTCAAGGTTTCACCATAGAATGAAGAATATATGGAAACAATCAACCGCCGACGGCTACTCTGGTCGGTCCTGGGTCTGACCCTGGGACTCGTGATCGGATTCCTGGTGCTCCGAGAGCCCTCGGAGACTCTGACGACCGACAGGCTCGACGAAGCCCGGCGTCGGTGGCAGCAAGAGGGTCCGGTGAGCTATGTGCTGGAGGTGGAGACCAAAGGCGCGGTTGGGGCCACACACCGCATCGTGGTGCGGGAGGGCGAAGTGGTGGAGATGACTACCGGGGGTCGCGACGCTTCACGCTCGGCCTGGGAGTACTGGAGCGTCGAAGGTCTGTTCGATTTCCTTGCCACCGAGCTCGCCAACGCAAGTGACCCACGGCAGGCCTACGGGTCCGGTGTCTCGGAAGTGATCCTGCGGGCCCGCTTCGACCCCGATATGGGTTTCCCCTCCCACTTCCTGCGGCACGTCCTGGGGAGACAACAGAGCATCGAGTGGAATGTCATTGGCTTCGAAGCGGGCTCTTCGCCCTAGGGTCTCGCTCCTGGGGGCATCCCTGCTGTTGACGTTGCTGCTCGCCGGCTGCACCAGCCTCGGCTACTACTCGCACTCGATCAAGGGTGGTCTCGGCATCCTCACCCGGAGGAGATCGATCGAGTCGCTGCTGGCGGACCCGACCACATCTCCCGAGCTGCGAGAACGGCTGGAGCTCGTCCTCGATATCCGCGAGTTTGCCGGCCAGCACCTGACTCTCCCGCTCGGCGGCAGCTACCGCAGCTATGTCGATATCGACCGGCCGTATGCCGTCTGGACCGTGGTCGCCGCCGAGGAGCTCTCGGTGGAGCCGGTCGAGTGGTGTTTTCTCATCGCGGGGTGTGTTTCCTATCGTGGGTACTTCTCGCGCGAAAAGGCGGAGCGATTTGCCGAGAAGCTGGGACGCAAGGGGCTGGAAACCGACGTCGGGGGGGCGGCGGCCTTCTCGACCCTGGGGTGGTTCTCCGATCCGGTTCTGAGCTCATTTGTCGACTATCCGGAAGCCGAGCTGGCGGGTCTCGTCTTTCACGAGTTGGCGCATCAGCGGCTCTACGTCAAAGACGACACCACGTTCAACGAGTCCTTTGCCACCGTGGTCGAGCTCGAAGGTGTCCGGCGGTGGCTGCTCCAGGACGGTCGGAACGACGCGCCGCCCGCCTACCGCATCGCCAAGCAAAGACAGATCGAGATCGCGGATCTGGTACGAAGGTACCGGGAGAGGCTGGCGGCGGTCTACTCGCGGGAGGAGTCGGAGGCGTGGAAACGGATACGCAAGGAAGAGCTGTTCGATGAGCTGCGCGAGGCCTACCGTGATCTCGAGACCTCCTGGGGTGAGCCGTCCCGCTACGGTGCGTGGTTTGGCGATGGCCTCAACAACGCCCGTCTGGCCTCTCTTGGGGCCTACTACGATCTCGTGCCGGCCTTCGAGACCCTTCTTGCCCGGGCCGGTGGTGATCTGAGCCTCTTCTACGAGCAGGCGGCTGCGCTCGGCAAGTTGGATAAGGCAGATCGACGAGCGCGGCTGCAAGAGCTCTCCGAGCCCGGAGTGAATTCAGGCTCTTGATACACTTTGCAGGTCTCACCCGCTTCGAATTCGGCGTCCAGGAGGAGGGAAGATGACCGAAGACCCCTATGCAGAGTTGGTTCCTCTGGGGACTCATCACCCGATCTGGGATCGCTTCTTCTGGGTTGCCCCTCTGGTCGTCATCGGCACACGGGAGGTGAATGGCGACTTCGACCTGGCACCCAAGCACATGGCCGGGCCCCTCGGTTGGCAGAACTACTTCTCTTTTGTCTGTACCCCAAAACATGCCACCTATCGAAACGCGCAAAGAGAAAAGGCCTTCACCGTCAGCTATCCACGGCCCGACCAGGTCGTGATGGCCGGTTTGGCGGCATCGCCCCGGTGTGACGATGGCTCCAAGGCAACGCTGAAGTCGCTACCCACCATTCCGGCTCGGCTCTTCGAAGGCGTGCTGTTGAGAGACTCATATGTCTATCTGGAGTGCCAGCTCGATCGCATCGTCGACGATTTCGGGGTCAACAGTCTCGTCGTCGGCAAGGTTCTGGCCGCCCATGTGCATCCCGATGCGGCACGGCGGGAGGATCGCGACGATCAGGATGTGGTGAGGGACTGCCCGGTGCTCGCCTACCTGAGCCCTCACCGCTTTGCCGCGGTCCGGGATACGCACTCGTTTCCCCTCCCCGAGGGCTTTAGCCGCTAGACCGAGTCCATGGTTTCGGAGCGGGCCAAGAGAGTCTTTTCGTTCTTGCAGGCCGACCGCAGGTCGACATTCCGGTTTCTGGAAAGCCTGGTCAGAGCAGAGTCGCCCTCTCAGATTCCCGAATCCCAGACAGCGGTCCTCCAACTCATGACCGATGAGTTGGAGGACCTCGGCTTTCGCGTGCGCAAAATTGCGGGCACGAAGACCGGAGGCCACCTGCTGGCGACTCCCCACCGCCGAGCCAGGGGCGGGCCGGTTCAGGTCATGCTGGGACACTGCGACACCGTTTGGCCGGTCGGAACCATCGAGACGATGCCGGTCACCATCCGCTCGGGAAGGATGACCGGCCCGGGAATCTATGACATGAAGGCCGGTCTGGCGTTGATGATCGGCGCCATTCGTGCCCTACGGGAATGTCGGTTGGAGCCCGCGGTCACACCGGTGGTGTTTATCAATTCGGATGAAGAGATCGGCAGCCACGAGTCCAAGCCGATTCTTGCGCGCCTGGCAAAGACGGCCAATCGGGTCTTCGTGCTGGAGCCGTCGATGGGTCCCGAGGGCAAACTCAAGACTCTACGCAAAGGGGTTGGGCAATTCACCATCCGCGTGCGAGGGAAGGCGGCCCATGCGGGGCTGGAGCCAGAGGCGGGGGCAAGCGCCATATTGGAGCTGTCCAGGATCGTGCAGAGGCTCTTTGCGCTCAACGATCCCGATCGGGGGATCACGGTGAACGTGGGCACTATCGACGGTGGCGTCCGACCCAATGTGGTGGCGCCCGAGAGCAGTGCCGTGGCGGATGTGCGGGTCATGTCCATGGAGCAGGCGCGGGCGATCGAAGAGACGATTCACGGTCTCCAACCGGAGACACCGAGAACCAAGATCGAAGTCGAAGGCGGTGTCCGCACCCCGCCCCTGGAGCGCACACCGCGCAATCGTATGCTCTGGGAGGTGGCGAGGGAGGTGGGACGGGAGTTGGGTCTGGAGCTCGAGGAATGTCTGGCCGGTGGCGGCTCAGACGGCAATCTGACCAGCCTCTACGCGCCGACTCTGGACGGGTTGGGTGCCGTCGGTGGAGGTGCCCATGCCGCACACGAGTTCATCGAGATGGATCGGTTGATCGAGCGCGGGGCGCTGCTGACACTGCTGCTGGCGTCGCCGCCGCTCGAGCTGAGAACCTAGGCTAGGAGTTCTCGCGGTACCAATTCAGCGTGGCTTCGAGCCCTTCGTCCAGCGGTGTCCAATCGTCGCCGAAGTGCTGGACGAACTTGTCGTGGTTGACGATGTAGGGCCGATCCCAGACAAAGCTCATCTCCCGCAGCTCACCGAACAGGGGATTGAACGAGCCCATCGCCGTCAGCAGCCAGTTGGGCATGACCCGCATCCGCGGCCGTTGGCCGGCAAGCTTGTAGATCGTCTCCACTACCTGACGGGTGGTGCGGGCCGGCGCGCTGGGGACATGCCAGATCTGATTCAGCGCACTGTCGTCCTCGCCGACCCGGATCAGGGCGCGTGCGAAGTCGGGAACGTAGGTATAGGTGTGGGGCTGGTCGATATTCCCCAGCAGCTGGGCCGGCTTGCCGGCCAGCGCCATGGGGAAAACGCGCTCGCCCAGCATGGCGTTGCGTGTTCGCGGTCCGTAGAAATCCGAGGCTCGAACCAATGCGGTCCGGACGCGGCCGGAGATGTTCACCCCCAGAAGCTCCTCGGTGATGCGGGAGCGCAACGCCGGCTTTCTGCCAAAGCGGGTCAGTGGAATGTCCTCGGTCAGCGGTCCGTCCTGGGGGCCATAGCTGTACAGGTTATCGGCGAAGATCAACTTGGCACCCGAGGTACCGGCGCCGTCGATCAGACCGTTGACGATCCACGGCCATTGCTCCATCCACTCGCTGTAGTCGACACCCACACACGAGTAGACGACACCTGCACCGCGACACAGCGGCGCGGATTCTTCCGATACGGCGATGTCCCCGGCAATTATCTCCGCCCCCTCCGGAGCTTCGGATTTGCCACTTCGGCAGACACCTCGAACCTTCTTGCCCTGTGCGGTGAGTTGGTGCATGAGCTCGATTCCCACCGGTCCGCTGCAACCGATCACCACATGGACGGAGCCGGCCTCGACCGGCCGGGGCCCGCTTCTCTCCGCTTCGCTCATTTGCAAAACGCTACCACAGGGGGTCGACCGTGACTGTGCTCCATATCACGGCCTGATAGGATCGCGCCCAGACTGAAATCGGATTCGACGAGGGGGGAGGAGACATGCACCTCGTAAGTGTCTTGGGACTTGTGGTGCTTCTGGGCATCGCCTGGGCGATGTCCTACTACCGGAAGGAGGTGAACCTCCGGCCGGTCCTCTGGGGCCTCGGTCTGCAGTTCGTCCTGGCTCTCATCATTCTCCGATCCGACGTGTGGAGTTTTGTCGGGATGACGCTGCTCGGTCTCCTGATCGTGCTCTACATCTTGGAGCACCAGAAGGCCGGCCTCGGGGGCGGCTGGAAATGGTCTGTCGGCCTGGTGCCGGCGGCCCTGGCTGTCGGTTACCTCCTCTATCTGCTGCCGCCTCAGGCACAGTCGATCGGGCTCGCCGTTTTGGTGGTGTTGATGCTCGTCAACAGCAAGTTCCGTTTCTCTCCTGCCGCGCAGAGCTATTTGGCGGCTCTGTTTGTCGTTCTGGGCGTGACCTGGTTCATCACCCGCGGCATCCACGGTCAAGAGATCTTTCAGCAATTCAGCGCCAAAGTGGCGGGGTTTCTCAATCTCTCCGACTACGGCGCCAGATTTCTCTTTGGCAATCTCGCCGATGGCCAGTACTTCTTCCCCGGCCCGGACGCCGCCTGGCCCGGATTCGGCATGCAATTCGCCTTCAAGGTGCTGCCAACCATCATCTTCTTTGGTGGTTTTATGGGGGTTCTCTATTACCTGGGCATCATGCAGAAGGTTATCGAGGCGCTGAGCCGCTTTATGCGCTGGACCATTGGCACCAGCGGTGCCGAGACCCTCTCGTGTAGTGCCAACGTCTTTGTCGGCCAGACCGAAGCCCCGCTGCTGATCCGCCCGTTTCTCGACGGCATGACCAAATCGGAGCTGTTGACGATCATGGTGGGGGGCTTCGCCACCATCGCTGGTGGTGTCCTGGCGGGCTACATCGCCATGGGGGTCCCCGCCGGACACCTGGTGGCGGCGACGGTGATGTCCGCGCCCGCAGCGCTCGTCATCGGCAAGATCATCTATCCGGAGAAGGAGCACTCGCAGACGGCCGGTGACGTCAAATTGCCGGATATCGAGGTGGGCGGCAATGCCATCGAAGCCGCCGCCAACGGCATCTCCGATGGCCTCAAGCTGGCGGTCAACGTGGGTGCCATGCTCATCGGCTTTATCGCGCTGATCGCCGTGATCGACGTGATGTTGAGCTTTGTGGATTCGATCGTGGATGGACGTTGGCGAGAAGGGGCCTACGTTGCCTATGCGGCCACCGGCATGTCACCGGTGACCGGTGAGTACGCCGGCATCTTCCCGGGCTCTCTCCAGACCTTCTTTGGCACCGTATTGCGACCGGTTGCCTGGTCGATGGGGGTTCCCTGGAAAGACGCCGCCCTGGTCGGTAACTTGCTCGGCGTCAAGCTGTCGCTCAACGAGTTTGTGGCTTACGGCACTCTCGGTGACTATATTCGGGAGGGGCTGTTGAGCGAACGCGCCATGATCATCTCCACCTACGCCCTCTGCGGCTTTGCCAACTTCTCCTCGATCGGCATCCAGATCGGGGGCATCAGTGCCATCGCGCCGGAACGAAAGGCGGACCTCGCCAAAGTCGGACTCAAGGCGATGTTCGGTGGCGCCCTGGCGTCGTTCATGACGGCGACCATCGCCGGCCTGCTTCTCTGAGTAGAGCCAAAGGTGCCCGTGGCTTCCGAGAGCCCACGCCATGAGAGCTACGAGCGGATCTATGCCGTCGTGCGACAAATCCCCGTGGGACGTGTGGCGACCTACGGACAGGTAGCCGCTCTCGCCGGCCTGCCCGGGCACGCACGACAAGTCGGCTACGCCCTCCATGCACTGAAGGAGGGATCGAACGTGCCCTGGCACCGGGTGATCAACGCCAAAGGTGAAGTCAGCTTGCGGGCGGAGGCCGGTTGGGACAACTTCCAGCGGCACCTGTTGGAGGAGGAGGGTGTCGTCTTCGACGAGCGTGGTCGGGTGGATCTGGAACGGGAGCGCTGGGAGCCCTCTCTAAAGGACACCATTCAGCTCTCCCGAAACAGCTGACCCCCGTTCTTCACCGGTGAACGGGGTAGTCCCGGAGCGGTTCAGATTGGAAGCTCGCCGCTGAAGAGGAAGAGCAGGACTCCCGCGGCCAGCATGGAGAGCAGGCCGGCTCCGAGCCAGAGCGCCATCTCTCGCGTGCCGGCCATCAGCGACAGGACCCACTTGGTGAGGGAGTTGACACCAATGGCCAGAAGGACGGCCAGACCCGCGGGAGCCAGAGACAGCTGGTCGGCGCTGACAAGGCCGGCCACCGAGAGTGCGGCGGCGCTGGCGCTGCCCAGACCGGCGATGGCGGCGGCGACAAAGATTCCGGTCTGCCCGAACCAAGCACCGGCCGCACTGACGAGGAAGAGGACAGCGACGAGAAAGGCGCCAAACTTGAGCGCCGGCGTCAGTGAGTAGGGATTCTCGAATGTGAACTCGACGTTGGGGTCGGGGTCCGTCTTGCGGGACAGAAGCCACGAACCGAGCAGACCCGCCAGCCCCATCCCCGCCAGCGGAAGAGCAAGCGAGTACCCCAACACCCGGCTCACGACCCAGACCAGCACGAGCAGGCGTGGGCCCTGAACCGAGTTCGCCATGACGGCGACAGTGCCGAGGAGACGACCGGCCTCCGGTGTGCTCTTGGCTCTCTCCGCCAGGGACATCGTGGTCGCAGTGGTGGAGACCAGTCCACCCATAATGGCCCCCACCCTCAGGCCGCGCTTGGCGCCCAGCCAGCGGGTCAGGAAATACCCCAGATAACTGATGGAGGAGACGAGAATCACCAGACCCCAGATCTCCCGAGGATTGAAGAAGCCAAAAGGACCCAGGTCGCGATCGGGCAGGACGGGGTAGATCACCAGCACCACGGCCAGGAACTTGAGGGTGGCGTAGAACTCGGTCATGCTGATCTGGTCGCGGACGAACTCGTGGAGGGCCTGTTTCGAGGCCAGAAAGATCGTCAACACGATCCCCAGGGCGATGGCGGCAGCTTCGTGGATGTGGAGGAGATACCCGATCCAGAACACCAGCAGAGCTGCAAACTCAGTGGTGAAGCCGATACTGTCCGCTGGATTTCGCTGGTAGCCCAGCAGGACAAGGCCTGCCAGGGCCGCAAAAGTCACCAGAGTGTAGACGGGTTGGTCGAGCAGGCCGCAAACGGCACCCAGCAGCGCAAAGATCGCAAAGGTCCGGACCCCGGCGGTTTTCTTCTCCCCTTCTTCCCGATCTCGGTAGCGCTCCGCTCCCACGAGCAGACCGATGCCCAAAGCCTCAGCCAGCACCTTGAACACGGTCAGGTCCATGGATCTCTCCCAGTCGTCGCGCTCAGGTAAAGAATATCAAGGCAAGATGAAAGTCCTCCAAGGTGGTGGGTACTGATAATCTGTGGTCACAAGGAGGGAGATCTAATGGTGAGAAGTCTAGGGATCGCCCTGGTGGCGGCGACCATCTGTGCAAGTGCATGGGCTGAAAGCGGGGCGGCCAAGAGGCCCGAGGCGCCCGAGTCGGACCTCTCTCTGGATCTCATGGCCCTGGTCGATGATGCGGCGCGTCTGGTGGCAGCGAAGGGGATGGCTTCGGCCTGTAAAGAGTTCAGCGAGCCCGGACCCTGGTTCCAGGGTGAGAGCTACATCTTCATTCTGGATATGGGCGGCAACATGATCTGCAATCCTTCCAGCCCGGAACTAGAAGGCCAGAATCTGCTCGAATTCAAAGACCCGCTGGGCAAACCCATCGCCCAGAACATCCTGCGCGAAGTCCAGGGCTCGAGCGCCGAGGGCTGGACACACTATCTCTGGCCGCGTCCCAAGTTCATGACCTCCTTCTGGAAGACTTCCTATTTCAAGCGGGTCACCGGCAAGGACGGCAAGCAGGTCGTCGTGGCGAGTGGTCTCTACGACCTCGAGATGGAGAGGTTCTTCGTGGTCGAGCAGGTCGACGACGCGGTCTTGCTGATCGAGGAGCATGGGGAGAAGGCATTCGACACCCTGCGCGACCCTGCCAGCGGCTTTATCTTCTACGACGCCTACGTCTTTGTGATGGACGATACGGGTGAGATGTTGGTCAACGTGGGTTTTCCCGAGCTGGAGGGCGAGAACATCATCGACCTCAAAGACGTGGACGGCAGACCGTTTGTCCGCGAGACACTCGAGCGGCTCGAAGGGGCGGATTCGGTCTGGGTCGACTACCGGTGGCCCAGACCCGGCAAGGCCCCCACTTCGGACAAGACCTCGTACGTCCGACGGGTCGAGCTCGAGGGCAAGACCTTGATTGTCGGCGGCGGGTTCTACTTCTAGCCGATCCGGTCTTCTCGAGAACAGACCGCGAGCTTCTGATGGATTGGGTTGGCTATCCGCTGCTCTTTGCCGCCGGAGCCGTTGCCGGCGTGATCAATGTCGTGGCGGGCGGCGGCTCCTTCCTCACGCTGCCGATCCTCATGTTCATGGGCCTGCCCGCCGGTGTTGCCAACGGCACCAACAGGGTGGGGATCCTGCTGCAGAATGTGGGCGCGGTCTGGAGTTTCGAGCGTCACGGTGTGCTGGACTGGCGCTCGCTCGTGTGGGCCGCCCTGCCGGCCAGCCTGGGAGCCGGCGTTGGTGTCTGGGTGGCGCTGGTGATCAGCGATCAGTCCTTCAAGCGGGTCCTGGCTCTGCTCATGCTCACCTTGGCGCTGTGGACACTCTGGTCCCCGTCGAGCGCCGGCTCGGAGGAGCAGAAGAATGGAGCGCGCCGGGGTAGGCGATCGCTCCTGGTTGCGGGTGCGTTTTTTCTGGTCGGAGTCTACGGCGGATTTGTCCAGGCCGGGGTGGGCTTCCTTATTCTCGCGGCGACCACGGTGGCGGGTCTCGACCTGGTGCGGGGCAATGCGGTCAAGGTGCTCACAGTTCTCTGCTTTACGGTATTGGCCCTGACGCTGTTTGCCTTGAACGGCAGGGTGGATTGGCTGATGGGTGGAACGCTGGCCGCGGGTACCGTCCTGGGTGGGTTGATCGGTGCGCGGTTGACGATTCTAAAGGGCCACCGGTGGGTCCGTGGTGTGGTGACCGTTACCGTTGTCCTGTTCGCCATCAAGTTGTGGTTCACCTAGACAAAAAAGCCCCATCCGGGGGATGGGGCTCGGAGCGAACGCTGGAGCGTTCTTATTTGATCTCGATCTGGCGGGGCTTGGCCTCTTCGCTCTTCGGCAGGGTGACGGTGAGAACACCATCGACAAACGACGCATCGACCTTGTCGGTCTTGACGTTGGCCGGGAGGCTGAAGGACCGGCTAAAGCTACCGTAGGCCCGCTCGATGCGGTGGTAGTTCTCCTTCTCGACATCCTTCTCGAACTTGCGCTCGCCGCTGATGGTCAGCACGTTCTTCTCGAGCGTAATCGAGACGTCCTCTTTGCTCAGTCCGGGGATCTCCGCAAAAAGGGTCAGCGCGTCGTCGGTCTCCTTGATGTCCACTGCGGGCATCCAATCGAGGGTGGAGGCCACACCCGAGCGGGACTCGGGGGCCACGAACTCGTTGAAGGCCTGATCGAACAGGCGATCGAGACGGCTGCGGAAGAGGTCGGTCTGGGGCGACCAGCGAATCAGTCCAGTTTTCATTTCTACTCTCCTTATCGATAAGTTGGTCATTTCTCCCGGATTGTCAGATATCTTCGCCTAATACGCTAAGATATTGACGGATATCCGGGCTATCTCTTCATTCCTAAGTATAGAACACTAAGATTTGGGCTCCTATTCCAGCCATGCGGACTTTTTTTGCGGTTTTGGCAGCCCGCGAGGCCTCTACAGGGTGCGGCTGTGCCCCAGAGATGGGGTGGAGAAGGCGGAAGAGGGTCTAATTGGCGGGAGATCCGAGGGGATCAGAGCCGGAACTCGATGGTGACCTCGAGGCGGATCTTGACCTTGATGCCGTTCTTCTCGGCCGGTGTCCAGGTTGTCTTTCTGGCGGCATCGACGGCGGCCTGCTCGAAGCCCATACCGGCCTTCGAGCCGATGCTATGGGCCTCGATCACCCTGCCGTTCTCATCCACCAGCAGACTCACTCTGACATCGGCCTCCCGCTTCATCCGCTGGGCAATCGGTGGGTAGCGTGGCAGTGGGCCCCGCACCAGCTTTGGCGCGATGACTCCCGGCCCGGGCGTCACCAGGTCGCCCACCTTCACTTCCGGCTGCACGGGTTCGGGATCGGGGGCCGGCACTGCCTCGGTGGTCTCTCTTGCCACCGGAGGACGCTCCATCTGAACAGGCGGGTTGGACGGTGAGGAGGTGGTCGACCCCGGCGAGGGGTTCGGCACCGTTTGCCCGGCCGCCGTCTGTGGCGAGGCTGCCGGGGAAGCGCCACCGGTCGTCTCGCGTGTCGGCGGTGTGGTCTCAGTATTGGCCGGAGCGGCCTCGGTCTGCGCGCGGTCCACCTGTGCCTGGAGTGCTCGCTCGCGTTCCAACGCCGCTTGCCGTGCGAGAGCGAGCTGCCGACGGAGGCTCACCAACTCTTCTTCGTATTGGGTCTTGAGGCTCTCTTCGATCTCGGCGCTTTGAGCTGCAGCGAGGCGCTGAACGCGTTGTTCGATCTCCTCGGGTGTCGGCCCAGGGTCGGGTTCCGGCTCCACCACGGCTTCGATCTCGTCTGCGGTCCCGAGCTCGACTCCGGCATCGGGTGGCAAGAGCGTGTCGAGCTCGGGCGTTACCGGTGCCACAGTGTAGGGTGGTGGTGAGGCTTCGGTGGCGACGGCGTCGGCGATATCGGCCGCTGCCGGCTCGGGCTGCTGTCTAAAGATCCAGACGATCAGCAGACCGAGGACTATCACCAGAGCCGCCGCTCCGCCAAAGATGGCAATCTTCTGGGGCTTTCCCTGGGGTAGCGTCTGGTAGTACCCACGGATCTCCGGTGATCCGCCCAACTCGCCGGAGTCTTCCTCGCTGCCGGCCTCGTCACCCGTCTCGTTGCCCTCTTCGGCCACCAGCAGATGCGGTTCGAGGTCCTCGAGATTTTCGTCAACAGGGTCGACCGGCTGGAGCTCCACCACCAGGCTGGGAACGCCGTCCGCTTCCAGGTCCCGGGCTTGACGAGATGCCGGGAGTTCCGGAGCAGACGCGCCGCCGTGATTCGACTCGTCGATCCGGCGCATGCCCTCCATGACGATGTTGGTCACCTCGAGAGAGACCGGCACCATGGCGGCGTCGGGCATCTCGTCTTTGACAAACCGGAAATCCCCTTCGTCCCAGGTAAACAGCTCGTAAACGCTCTCTTCGGTCTTCAAGCGCAGGATCTTCTCCAGGTCATCCTCGGAGATCGAGTCCAGCGTGACCAGCACCTTGCCCAGCAGGATCTGCGTCGCCTCCTGCAGCTTCATGGCGTGCTCGAGCGTCGCCTCGTCGATATAGCCGCGCTCGATCAGAAACGTACCGAGGTGTTCTTCGGGGTCGTTCGAGGAGGACGAGATGATCCGCCCATCTTGAAAATAGATGCGCTTCTCCAGCTCTTGCTGCTCGACAACCAGGGTTCCGGTCTTCTTACCCTGGGCAAGCCACTGCAAGAGCTCTGAAAGCTCCAAAGTGCGAAGGTTGCCCGTAATGCTCATGACCTGTCACACCTGCAGGTGGGCACAGGCCCTAAGGATAAATTGTCACTCAACTTTTGGCAAGAAAGGGCTTAACGGTGCAGAGGCCTCCCATGAGTCGACGTGTCGTTATAAACTTCCTGTCCGATGGCTGGATGGGACAAGGAACGCCGCCACCGGCGATTCCCGACGGAGGACCTGAAGGGCAGCTTTGCCTACGCTGTCGATGCCCAGGTCATCAATATCAGCCTGTCCGGCCTGGCTCTTCAAACCGCCACCCAGCTCAACGTGGGGCGCAAGTACTCGTTCCGGCTGGGCCAGGAGCCGGACACCGTCTTTCTCCAGGGAACGGTCAAGTGGTGTCACTTCTGTGGCACCCAGAAACAGGAGGGAAGGGGGGATGTCGAGCCCGTCTACAGGGCCGGGATCGCCTTCGACAACATTCTCACGGAAAAGGCCGAAGAGCTTCTCCGTTTCATGGAGAGGAACGTCATCGTCGATCTTCGGCAGCGGATCAACGGGCGGTTCAAGGTGGAAGCCGGTGGTCCCGTCAAGCTCGAGTCGGTCCACTCGTTCATGGTCAAGACCCTGAGTCTCGTGGGGATGCTCATGGAGACCGATCTGTCGTTGGAGCCCGAGACCCGATTCGAGCTCGAGATGCAGCTGAACGACACGATCTTTGCCAGCCGGGCGCGGGTAGTCCACACCTACGAGGCCGGTGTGGTCGATGAGGCGGTCTTCTACCGGATGGGTATCGAGTTTCTCGGCACGCCGGCCGATCATCGTCACGTGCTGGAGAGCTTCATCCGAAAAGAGCTCGCAAAGAACAACTGATGACAAGAACCCTCAGAAGTTACGTCGAGGGCAGCTGGCACGAAGCGCAGTCGGGGTTTGTGCCTCTGGTCGATCCATCCACGGAAGAGGAGATCGGCCGGGCTTCGAGCTCGGGGCTGGACTTCGCCGGCGCACTTTCCTGGGCCCGCGACAGGGGCGGCCCGGCGCTGCGCGAGATGACGTTTGCCGAGCGAGGTGCGCTGCTCAAAGCCGTCTCAAAAGCGCTGCGCGATCACCGGGACGAGTTGTTGGAGCTTTCGCGGCGCAACAACGGGACCACGGCATCGGATGGGGCCTTCGACATCGATGGTGGTGGTGGGACCCTCGCCTACTATGCCTCGGTAGCCAAGAACCTTGGTGATCGCAAGACCCTGATCGAGGGGGATGGGATCCAGCTCTCGCGCTCGGAGGGCTTCTGGGGCCAGCACCTGCTGGTGCCCAAGCGTGGTGTGGCCGTTCACATCAATGCCTTCAACTTTCCGGCGTGGGGCTTCGCCGAAAAGGCGGCCTG
>SBFI01000054.1 GCA_006227875.1 Acidobacteriota bacterium | reverse complement strand
GGGTCCAGTCCGGCGACCAGGCGGTAGGTATCGGGCAAGCCGACCTGTGTTCCCAGCACCCGACCGGGGTTGAAGGAGTCGCGGATCGACTCGGCCCGGAATACCACCAGCCCCTCGGGGCGGGGCGTGTTGAGATAGACCATCTCGTAGTTGGCGAGCAGCCCCATGTTCTCCGCCGAGCTGCGCTTGCCCATCAGCCAGCGATAGGACCGCAGGTTGGGGAACAGCATGCAGGCGTGGTGAGCTTCGAGGTCATACGGCGGCTTGCCGCACAGCTCGTTGTGCGCGGCGTTGACGATCGTGTCCCAGACTTCATCGTCGAGGAGGTACTCGTAGAGGTCGTCGGGGTGCTGGCGAGACCCAATAGTGACCCAGGCGGTGTGTTCTTCCTTGCGGGACTCCACTGTGTTGAAGAACCAGTGACGGGTCTGTCCACGCGTAGTGTCATTGGCGGTGGAGTCGTAATCTTCGAGATCGTCGCAGACGATGAGGTCAACATCACGGCTGAGTATCTTCCCGGCCCGACCGATCGCCACCATGGTCGGAGCCTTGAGGTTGCGGGTACGGGTGGCGACGACGAACTTGGAGCTGCCCCAGGCTTTGGAGGCCCGCCAGGCGGGGCGGAAGTCGGTTCCCGGCATGAGGATGGCCTGGCGAAGTTCTTCGTTCTCCTCGAGCTCGGTCTTGACCGCGGAAACCATGTCGCCCGCAATGTCGGAGTTCCCGCCGATCCACATGATCCTGATATTGGGGTTGCGGCAGATCAGCCACACGCAGAAATGCACCAGCAGCTCGGACTTACCGTGCCGGGGTGGGCTCAAGATGAGCTGCCGGCCACCCAGCACCATCGCCTTGAGGACCGCCCGTATCCATTCCTTGTGGAAGTCCTCGGTGTAATAGAGGCCGGTCTGGGTGTGGAAGAAGCGGGTACGGAAAGCCGTGAAGGCTTCCACCATCAGATCGAGCCAGCCGTCGAGGTCCTCGCAATCGCACCGGCAGGGAGCGTCCAGCGCGTCCAGGGCCAGCATGGCGGTCACCTCGGGCTCCATCAGCCAGTTGGCGGCGGCCTGCTGATCGGCGGCGGACAGGGTGACGGCGGCCAGCGCCTTCGACACCGCCGAGGGACTAACTTCGAGTACGTCGGCAAGTGCGGACTGCGAAATAGCACCCGAAAGGAGCTTGTCCACCAGGGTCGGGTTGTTCGCCAGAGCCTCATACGCGTCTCCGCTGGGCATGGGGTCGGTGACGTTCCCGGCTACTTGCACGACCGCTCGGGCTCGATACCTACGCTTCGACTCCCGCTGGCGGCATCTGTCCGAGCAATACTTCGTCCGGGCCGTGGCCGTCGGTTCCAGCCGGTTGCTGCACCCTTCCGCTACACAGGCCCGCCTGATAACCGTTGTCATGGTGCCATCGTAGACGCGTAGCGGCCCCGATCCTTGAACCGGGGCCAGAACGAATGCTACGCTGCGCTCATGTTTACTCGCACTGTCAGGATACACCTCAAGCCCCCTCCCTGACAATCATCGGGGCGCACAAGCCCTTGGACCTCGACTGGTGCGGATGCGCGGAGGACAGGACCCCCACCTCGAACCAAGGCAACAGGCACAGCCCCCTCATATCGGTGTCGGACCCCAGCACACACATATGGGGAGGTGTGTCTCCAATGTCTGTTGGACAGCCACACAGTGCTTCAGAGTGCTCACATCCAGAACTAGAGGGGCGCATGTTGACATCCGGGGGTCAGAGACCCCCAGGATGTTTCCAGGGGGCCAGCATTCGTACCTACGGAGTAGGTACGGACCTGATTCAGTCGAGAAATCGTTAGATTTCCCGACTGGCCGATGGTCACCCCGTTCGACCTTCATCACCCTTCGGGTGATGCCGCGTCAGCCCCTAAGAGGGGCTGGGATCGGGCAAATCGGAGATTTGCCAACGTGCGCTGGCCGACCTCCGGTCGGCTGGAGCTTCAGCCAGGCCGGCTTTAGCCGGCCTCCCGGTGGCTTCGGTTCAGTAGGCCGACCTCTGGTCGGACCTACTGGGGATTTGGCAAGCTGGGTTTTCCGACAGCCTGTCGGCCAACGCGCTGGGACCCCGCGCCTTTTGACCCTTGGTCAAAACACATGGTCCGGCCTGTTGGTTAGTGGATTTCCCTTCGGGAAATCCTGGGATTTGACAAGCTGGGAATCGGTGAGATGATGGTGGGGCCAGCTTGGCGGTTCGCCGCTCCGCCGAGTTGGCCGAAGGCCAAAAAGCGGCAGATCGGAGTTGGTGACATGGTCACCAAGGCGAAGAAGTCAGCGAAGCTGACTCGCGACCAGATCGTAGATCTGGTCAAGGCCAAGGCCGAAGAGGCCGGAGGCCTCGAAAACCTCAGCGGAGCTGAGGTCCTCAGTCTCCAGAAGGAGACTGGCCTGACGGTCGAAGAGTTCCTTGAACTCTTCGAGGAGGCCGCCGAAGCCCCTACCAGCTTTGCTGGTAGCTCGGAAGTGAAGGGCATAAGCCCTTCAAAGGGCAAGTCGGTGAAGTACGAGATCATGGTCGGAGACCATGATGAGGACCCCGACCACCAGTTCCTGGTGGTTGCCTACATTCCGCCGAGCATAGCTCGGCGAGACCTCGACATTTATGTCGAGATCGACCCCGATTCACCGAAGGTGAATCTCACGAAGGTCAGCTAAAGCTGACCTGGGCCGGACTCAGGGAGCGTAGCTCCCTGGGTCTTGGTCCGAAGGACCAAGGAGGAATGCCATGACCGACGGATTCATCATCACCTTCGGTGATGATTCGACCCCAGCATCGGAGATGCTGGACTACGTCGTCACCTTTGGTGACGGCGAAGAGCCGACCGTCTACCAGCTCCCTTTGGGAGCTACCTTTTGCGGCACGAAGTGCCGCAAGAACTGCAAGAAACATAACCCGGAGGGTTATGCCACCGAAGCCGAGTACCTCTCGGCCTTTAGGCCGAGGGTGGTATTCAGAGTCTCCGACTCTGAAGAGCGAGCTTCCCACCGGAGGTGGGGCAACTCGGCTCCTTCGGTCGTCCAGCTAAAGCTGGACGAACTTCGGGGAGCCAAAGCCGCAGCGAAGCTGCGGACCAAAGCTGCCCTACCGGCAGCCTTCGGCTGCCCCAACCTGATTCTGGGAACGTGAGTTCCCAGAAGTGGATCGTCACCTTTGGTGACGATCTGGAGTTGGACTCGTCTACGACGAGTCCACCGGCTGGGTCTACCACTCCGTCTACGACGGAGTGCCAGATCACTCTTCTTCCAGAAGAGTGGTGCAGCCACTGTTCGGGAGCGAAGCTCCCGGACCCTCCGCCACCGACCATCCATGATGGTCGGCACGGTCGGCGGTGCAAACGCTGCAAAGCAGCGTTTCAGAGGGACCTTCGGTCCCTTCGACCCTAAGCCGTAAGGCTTAGGGGTAAGCCCCAGCCCCTACGGGGCTGGGGAGGGCCGGCTACGCCGGTTCATGTCCAGGTAGGGCGATCGAATGATCGCCGCGAGGCCATACCTAGGAGGTACGCAAATGGCTGGTAAGGATACGCCCCTCTATACCGCAGTCTGTCCAGACTGCGGCTTCAAGCTCGACATCTATGTCGAGCCGACCGACCGCTACGCGGTCACCCACCGAGATGCCATACGGCATCAGACCGGCCGACCCAAGAGGGTCATGGAGCTGGTCCGGTATATCCCGAAGGGAAGGTAGGTATGCAAGTCCGAGTCCACACTTTCCGGTCCCGTAGGGACCGGGAGGTCCATGCCGTAATCGCCTTCCACGGGCGCAAGGTAAGGCGGACCAGCCGGACGGTCTGCACCCAGAGGGTGCAGGACATGATCCGGCTGGTACCCCATACTGACCCGTCCAAGGAGCCTGGTATTACCTGCGTGGTATGCCTCACGGCGACCGTAGGTCTGATGGACCTGTTCGAACAGCCAGTCAGAGACTGGCCTGTTCGGAAGCCCAAAGGCCAGAAGTAACCTACCTACCCATGGGTGGGTAGGTAGGCCGCTGATCGGCGGTTCGATTGGCATTCCTCCTACCGATCGGCGGCCTTCCTACCTACCCGCGGGCGCGAGGATGACGCGGGAGCGCCCACGCGGGGTATGGCTTGTCGATTTGACAAGTTGTGAAAGTGTGAGACACTGGGTTTGTCGGTTTCGCCGTCCTCATCTACTGATGTAGTTGGGGAGGTAGAGGGACCGGCAAAAGCCGCCATACCAAGGAGGTACGCAATGGCGACTGCTAAGGAAGCGCTCGCAGCCAAGCGAGCGGCCGCCGCTAAGGCCAACGGGGCCAAGGCCGCCGCGGAGCCTGCAAAGGCTCCCGCGAGGTCCAAGGCCAAGCCGAAGGCCGAAGCCGCCAAGTCCCGGAGGCGGACTGCCAAGTCCAAGCCCGAGGCTTCGGAAACGGACGGACTCACCCGCTCGCCTGGGGAGAAGGCCATTGGTCATCTCACCAAGGCGCAGTTGGAGGCGCTCCAGTCCGAATCCCAGGGACCGGCCCTAACGGCCTTTGTCTCCGTTACTCGGCAGACGAAGAAGGGCCAGGTGCAGGTGGATGGAGTGACGCCGGAAGGCATCGCCGTCCGCTTGTATGTACCTGAGGGGCTGACCCCGCCCACCAGGATCGTCCTGGGCTAAGGCGGCAAACAGGGGGGGTCGGGAAGTGGGTTCCCTTACACCCACATCTCCGCTCCCGGCCCCCCCGCACACTACCCACAAGGAGGTACGCAATGATCGGAGTCCCATATGGCAGGTCCGGCCTCGACCGTTATGGCGGGTACGTCGAATGCCCAGCTTGTGGTTGGCGTTGCCGTGGGTACGACGACACCCAAGCGACTGAGGAGGATCGCATGACCAAAGGCGAGGCGCTTGCCTATGCCAAGCACTACGTCGCCAATCACTCGCCGAAGGAGGTACGCAAATGACCGCGACTATACGGATGGCAGACATCTCTCCGAGGGTGCTGTCCACCGACATAAGGCGGGCGGCGGAGATGCTGCCCGATCACCGCACCTACGAGGACACGCCGTCCGATGAGGTGCCGGTCATCAAGTTCTTCACGCCGGACGGTGGAGCTACTTGGTGGCTCTCGGAGTATGACCCGCAGGATGAAGTCCTGTTCGGGCTGTGCGATCTCGGCATGGGCTTCCCCGAGCTGGGCTACGTCAGTCTCCCCGAGCTGGAGGCGGTGCGCGGAGCGCTGGGCCTCCAGGTGGAGATCGACCTCTGGTGGGAAGGCACCATGGCCGACGCCAAACGGGCGGCGAAGGCATGACCACCTTCTACGACATAGAGCGGGGACTAACGAACGCCATGGGCTTCCTCTGTGCTCGCTCCACCATGTATTGGAAGGGGGAGATCGAGGCGATTGAGTTCGCCCTCGCCTGGCTACGGGGTAACCGGGAGGAGATCACGGCATTCCTCGAAGTGGAGGACTGCCGGTGTGCGGAGTGCCTGAACCCCACTCAGATATGGCCGGAGATAGGGATATGACCTGGCTCGCTGAATACAACGTCCAGATCGTCGTTGAATCCATCACCATCGGCGACATGCCGGAGGGGATCATCGACGGCCTATTGGACGCGCTCCCCAAGGAGTGGTTCTCGTTGGCCGAGGACGGGCATCGTATCTACTTCATGTACGAAACGAAGCCGCACACTCTGCCCCGCCGGATCACGCAAGACGACCAACTGACGAGGAGGTACTGATGGACGTATATTGCCGCATCTGTGGAGAGCCGTGGGATCTCTATACGTTCCACGACATCGCCGCCGAACAAGGGATCAGCTACAACGAAGCGACCGCCAACTTCCGCAAGCGCGGCTGTCGCTCCACCGGCTGGGGTCACAGCCACTGTGTACCCATGCCCAAGGAGGATGACGGCGAGCTGACCCAGGCGCAGAAGGCCGGAATCCTCTATGAGTTGCTGGGCGACGACATGGACGGAGCGGCCGCCATGATGGAGGACCTGGCATGAGCTTCCCGATCGAACGAGCACGCTGGTATGTCCTGCGGGGCGGCCCGGTGTCCGATCGCTACCACCCTGGCGGCTCGCTGCTGGTGCGGGCGGTCGGTATGGAGGAGGCCATCGAGAAGGCCAACGCCTTCTCGGAGGCGCTCCCTCCCTACTCAGAGAAAGCGCCCGAGCGCAAGCGGAAGCCGAACTGGTTGGCGATCGCTCCGCTGGCCGACAGCACGGAGGACGTAATCGCCTTCCCCGACGCCGGTTGCTGCTGAAAGGAGACAGCATGGGAGATCGAGTTTTCGATGAGATAGCCGTCGGCCTGACCAACATCGGTGGGTATCTGTCGGACATAGCGGTCACTCTGGAGATGATCCGCAAGGAGATCACGGAGGGACTCGTCGTCCGGCAGATGCCGGTGTCGGAAGGCTCCAAGTTCACTCGGGCCTGGGACGTAGAGGTGAGAAGATAACGCTTCGGAGGGAGCGGGGTTCGGCCTTCCCCGCTCCCTCCTACCGCGAGGAGGTACGCAATGAGTGGCTACATGATGGTGATAGCGCCTTGTTTGGCGTGTCGGCGCACGTTCGCGTCGAACCCGACATACGTTCCATCGCTCAACAACCAACCCGTATGTCGGAACTGTATGGAGCTGGCGAATGAGAAGCGCAAGGAGAAAGGAATGGAACCGCACTTCATTCACCCGCTCGCTTACGAGCCCGAGGAGGCATGACCATGACGACCAAGACGTTTGAGCGTGGCGACCACGTTCAAGTAAAGGGGTTCCCCGGAGTGGCCTTCTGGTTTGTGGGATACGCCGAACGGCGCGTCCTGGACCCCTGGGACCCGCTTCAGGATACCTATGACATCGACCACAGCACCGCAGTAGTGCGGGCGGTCGGTGACGACCTGGACCGGGAGATAGACATGGACCGGCTGGAACCCCTCGACCGGGACGCGTTCTGTGGAGGCTGTGGTCAAATCGGCTGCGGCCATGGATAGAGGAGGTACGCATGGGGCAGTATTACTACACCGTCAACCTGGACAAGTGGGAGTTCGTCCATCCCCACCGCCTCGGCGACGGACTCAAGGCGCGGGAGTTCTCGTATGGGCCAACGTCCACGATCCTCTGCGCCCTGCTCACTACGAGCACGGGCGCAGGCGGCGGGGACTGGCCCACCAAGACCTCCCCGCGCGGCGAGCTGGTGGTGGGCCGCTGGGCCAACGACCGCATCGCCATAGTCGGCGACTACGCCGAGCCGGAGGATGTGCGGTTCGACGGGCTGCCGATCGGGGATTTGATCTTCAGCCTGTGTGACACCGACGAGGAGGTACTCAAGCACTGGAGGTATCTGGCCGGCCAGGCCGAGCAGATGAAGGAGAACGACCACAAGGAGAGGCGCTGGGAGGAGCACGGCTACAACCAGGCCAGAATGGAGGGAACCGCAAACCGGCTCCGTATGGCGTATGACCGCTGGGGAGCCATGAAGAATGTCAGCCAACCGTGCCTGGAATGGTACGAGATGCAGACCTAGGAGGTACGCAATGTTGTTCATGTTCACGCCCGCACAAGCCCGTCAGTTGGCGGCAGTCGCAGATGCGGCCAGCAAGGACGCCTATCGACCCGTCATCGGAGCGGTCCTGTTCACCTATGAGTTCGACAAGGGCGGTCGGGCCGAGGTCAACGCCATCGCCACCGACTCCTACGTCCTGGCGAGGCGGCGGCTTCGCCTCAACGACCTCCAGGCCGTGGAGGAGGAGGAAGCTCCCGCCACTCGGCACAAGGCCACCGGAGACGCGCCGGGGCAGGTGCTCGTCCCTGCCAAGGAGTGGAAGGTGGCGCTCAAGGAGGCCGCCAAGGAGGCCAAGTTCGGAGAGGTCGAGTTCTGGATCACACCCGACCGCAAGGAGGTCAAGGTCCAGGTTGAGATGGGGGACAAGCTCACCTATCGGCGCACGCTCTCTCCCATAGAGGGCCAGTTCCCCGACTGGAAGAAGCTGATGCCGGAGGTATGGCTCAGGGACGGAGAGCTGGCGCTCCCCTGCCTCGACCCGACCAAGCTGGTGCAGCTCGCCAGTTGCGTTTCGACGCTCCCCTCCGAGCGGGGCAACAAGCCCTGGCGGATCGGGGCCAGCGCCGGTGCTGGCACGAACGGAGAGCTGAAGCCCTGGGGGTTCGTGATCCCCGAAGGGGTGGATGATCCGTCCGAGCTGACCTGCCTGGTCATGCCGGTGAGGATTCCCTGATGGCGGGCGGCAGGCCCAAGTACCAGGACGGCGCTCCCGTCCTGGTACTGGACGTACTGGAGACATACTTCGGCAGGTGGTACACCCTGGAGCTGCTGGAGATCGAGCTGTTCCGGCTGCGTCCTGGCCTCAAGCCGGGAACCATACGGCGGGCCGTTTACCGGCTCGCCAAGGCAGGCGAGATCGAGCGGCGGGAGTCGGCAACGGGGCGGGCAGGGTTCCCCACCACCGAATACCGCGCTCCGTTCCGCTCCTATCTGGAGGAGGTCGGATGACTCGCTACCACTATGTCTACCCCAAGCAGGATCGCCTTCGGCCACACTTCCGCTTCGGTCGCTATACGGTCGAAGCGAAGGACCGCAATGAGGCGATCGGCAAGGTAGTGGCTCAGGTCGGGGCGGGAGTGCTGGACACCAACGTCATCGACAACGGCGACGGCACCTTCACGGTGCGCTACGCCGACGGATAAAAGACCCGAGGGGCCGTGGGATCGGAGTGAACCACGGCCCCTCAGGAGGTACGCAAGGAAAGGATAGCCCATGTCTGTGCGATACGACGTTCGCATACCTATCAAGCGCACGATCAGACTCTCGATCGTCGTCGAGGACGATCAGGTATCGACCTGGAAGGACCTTGAGATGCTCGTCATCAACGAAGCGATCGACCGGGGCCAGATACTCCCCGACGACGGAGACATGATCTTCTACCCAATAATCACCCGCTCGCCAAGTTCCGTCCCTGTGAAATGGTAAGCTGATAACGACCAAGGAGGTACGCACCTATGGCAGATCGGACCCCCCGCCTGGTATTGAGCGAGATCAGCGCGCTCGTAGACGAATGCCGCGGACTCAAGATCGCAATGGAGGATGCCGCGGACACCGCCCTCCAGGCCCGCAAGATCAACGGACGGGTATGGGGGATCGTCAACACGGCGGAGGCCAACCTCACCGAGGAGCTGTACGACATCCTCGGGATGCTCAACGCTGCCTTCGTCAAGTCGGGAAAGGACCCCGCGCAGTTCGTTGTCGAGCTGGTCATGGCCGGAGCTTTGGTCGTCAGGGCCAAGCCGCTCATCTCGGAGATGCGTCGCTATGGCCTCAACGCCCTGGAGTTCAGCACATTGGAGGACTATGCCGATACCCCCGAAGCCTGACGAACGGGCCTGTCCCGAGTGTCACCGGCCCATCTACTACGGAATCTATTGCTCGAACGTGTGTTCGAACAAGGCATATCGCAAATGGAAGGAGGCGCAATGCCAGAAGAAGAAGCACAAGACCGATCCCTTATTCCCCTCGATCGTGCGCCGTTTACTTACAAGACCGCGCAGGCAATAGCCCGCACGGAGTTCGTGCCGAAGGGGCTGCGCGGCAACGTGCCGGCCATCCTCGCCGCCATCATGACGGGGCGCGAGCTGGGTCTGGGACCGATGGAGTCGCTGCGCTCCATAGATGTGATCGACGGCAGGCCGTCGCCCTCCGCCGAGTGGATGGTGGGCCGCGTGTTCGAGGCCGGTCACATCATCGTCGCCACCGAGCAGACCGCCGAGCGTTGCACCGTGCGCGGGTCGCGGTTCGTTGGTCCCGACGGCGTGACCTATGACATGGAATACACCTTCACGATCGAGATGGCCGAGCGGGCCAAGCTGACCGGCAAGTCCAACTGGAAGCACTACCCCGAGGCCATGCTCTACTGGCGGGCGGTGGCGCAGCTCGTCCGGCAGTTCTTCCCTGATGTGATCCGCGGCATCAAGCACCTGCCCGACGAGCTGGGCGACGGCGAGTGGCTGCCGCCCGGCTATGAGGCGGACATGGCGGTGCCGACTGGCACGCCCACACTGGAGGAAGCGCAGGACGACGACATAGAGGAGGCCGAGGTCATCGAGGCCAAGCCCCGCTTTGTGTGGACGCCCAAGCCCACCGGCACGGCGGATGAGTTCGCCATCAGCGAGGTCGAATCCCTCAGCCGGGAGGACCTCAAGAACGAGCTGCTGGCGACCGTCAACGACTTCGGAGACTGGATCGACAAGACCAAGCCCGAGGTCGAGGAAAACATCCGCTTCATCTATCGAGGTATGGAGTGCCTCAACATCTGGATCGGAGAGAACACCATGCGGGACGACCTCGAGGCGGAGGGCGTGCAGCATCTCTCCGAGTTCAAGAAGGCGCAGCTCCAGGCCTTCGCTCGCAAGGCAGCAACCAAGGCCGTCACGGCCCTAATCAAGGTATAGGAGGCACGATGGCGGAAGAACTCGCCTGGATCAACGCACAAGTACCCGACGAGCTACGACGCCGGTTCAAGGTGGCGTGCGCCAAAGCGGACACCACCATGAGCGCTCAGCTACGCAAGCTGGTGGAGAGCTGGCTGAAGCGGGTGGAGAAATGACCGACAGCAACCTGGAGGACTACATCAACATCCCCAAGCCCTTCGATGGCAGCAAGGACGAGCTGGTCCGCAACCTGGCTACCCACGACTGGTACCGAGGCGAGGGCGGCTATCGCTGCGATCGCTGTGAGTGCCGCTACGGCGGCGGGGTATCGAAGTGGCCGTGCGGATCGGACCCGAGGGAGCTGGTGCCGCGAGGCTCGCTCGAAGCAGAGATGGCATACAGGTCCACGGTGGTAGCCGCGGGCCTGACCGACGCACTGGACCGGATAGTGAAGGAGGAAGCGAATGGCGAACAGAGCATGGACGAAGGCGACGCTGCTGGGACGGCTGGCTGAAACCCTTGAGGACGTAACGGACGGCAAGGTGACTGCCAAGGATGTCCTCACTCATCCCGAGGAGACAATCCTCAGAGACATGAGCGGCGACCAGGTGGTGGCCCTGGTCCGAGAGGCGATCATCAACGAGCAGCTCTCCCGGTATACGCACTGAAGAAGCATAAGCAGGGGGAGCGGCAACAGGACCGCTCCCCATCTGCTAGGTTCCAGACGGTCGAAAGAAAGGAACGTGTGAATCATACACCGAATCCCCCCTGAACCACAGGCCTTAGCGAAGTCTCGCCGCGCCTGAGAAGGATGAGCGGAGGATAGGACCCCTTCACGCAACGGTGAGCTGGCAGCTTGGCTATCGAGTAGCTGCCCTCCTGGCCCCCAACACATATGGGGCGCGCGCGCTCTTCTTTTCGGCTTCGCCGTTCCGCCTTCGCCTCAGAAGGCTCGGCGGTGACAACGAACACCAACGATCGGAGATTGAATGAAACGACATGAGTTCTACCAACAGATCAGCGACCTAGTGAATGACCTGTATGCCGACGAAGGGCAGACAGTTCATATCATCAAAGGACTACTGGTGATGGAGGTGCTGATCGACGACCGGCCCCGCCGACAGGTGGCGGTCCTCGATCTCGGTGCCGACATCCTGCCCTGGGAGATCGCAGGGTTCGCCAAGGCGATAGACGTTCGGGCAGAGCATGAGCTGCTCAGCTCCATGTTCGGCCCTGGAGAGGAGGAGGACGATGACACCGATACTTAGGCCCACGCTGGCAACCGTCCACTGGCACCGGCTCTATGGGAGCGGAGGCTTCTATGAGATAGGAGGCATACACGGCGAGTGCAACGACTCTTGCTACCTCGCCAAGATCGTCCCGGTGAACGAGGACCTCAAGGGTCCGAGGGACGGTGACACCTTCGACCCGGAGAAGGACGAGGTTCGCCTCAACAAGCAGATGAAGGTCATCTATAACGTGATCGCTGACGGTGGCTGGTACACGCTGGAGCGCATCTCAACCAGGGCGATCTATTACGGAGCGAATCGCTCGATCCCGATTGCCTCGGTGTCGGCCCGATTGCGTGACTTCCGCAAGGCCCGCTTCGGTGGACACACCGTCGATCGTCGGCGGACTGACGTTCCCGGCATGTTCGAGTACCGGCTGACCTGGAACGAGGAGGTGCCGCGCCCATGAACGAGAAGCAGTTTCAGGCCAACGTCGTCGAGCTGGCCCACTACCTCGGCTACCTGACCTATCACACTCTCGACTCTCGGGGATCAGAGCCGGGCTTCCCCGATCTGGTGATCGTGGGGCGCAACCGCCTGCTGTTCCGTGAGATCAAGTCCGAGAAGGGAATGCTGACCCAAGCGCAGCTCAAGTGGGGCGGCGCGCTGATGGCTGGCGGCGGCGACTGGTCGGTGTGGAGGCCGAGCCAGATGGAGCTGGTGCAAGCAACCCTGACCGCCGATCCCGTAGACTGACGGGATGTTCCCCCACATTCTCATGGCCGCCATCGCGTCCCTCGTCATCACTCCTGGCGAGGTGCCGGTGGTGGCCGAACCCCATCCCGATGAGACCGCGTACGTCGAGGAGTTGAAGCAGGCCAGACCCGCGCCGGCACCAATCGTGCTCGTCGCCCAAGCCTCCCCGTTCCCCGACAACTACCACTACCCGCCTGAGACGGTTGACGCGATCCTCCGTACCTACTTCCCCACCGAGGAGGGACTGACCTGGGCGCGCCTCGTCGGCTTCTGCGAATCATCGTGGGATATCAACGCTGTCGGCGCGGTCGGGGAGATCGGCTGGTTCCAGCATCGGCCCGAGTATTGGGCCTACCGCTCCGAGCTGGCGGGCTATCCCGGTGGTGACATCTGGAATCCCGAGATCAACACCGCGGTCGCAGCGTTTATGTATTACAGCCCCGACTTCGGCAAGGGCCATTGGACATGCACACGAAAGGTAGGGCTATGAGCAAGCGCAAGGTCGGATGCCTGGGCTATGCCGCTGCGATCCTGGCGGTCACCTGGGTCGTCGTGTTCTGGTGGGGCTTCTTCTCCTGGCTGCCCTTCTAAACCGGCGACACCTTGCCGCGGGCAATGAACCCGAGAATGAGAATCCAGACGGACTCCGCGGCATTCCACCAAGTAACGTCGCCCTGGAGGGCCGACGCGGCTGCGGACAGAATCGCTGCCAATAGGGCCAGGTAGACCACCGGCTCGCGCGGCCAGGTGAATCCTTGCAGTGACAGGTTCTCGAACATTGGTCCTCCTTATACGATCCGGTGTGGATGGTCCCTTGCCGCGTAAAGTTCGTTGTGGTGGTGCGCTCCAGCGGGGGTGCCTTCGGCCATCTTGACCAGGGCGGAGCGAGTCTTGGGTCCGTAGAGCCCGTCCTCCACCAATGGGTTGTTGTTGATGTCGGTCACGCCCGCGGCGTTGAGGATGCTCTGCCACTCCTCCACTGATATAGATGCCATCGGATCTCCTCCTCCACTGTTCAGTCCGGTTAGGTTCCAGGCGCTCGAATCGTCATAGCGAATGACGAGCCCCGACACGCTGATATGCACATGATTGGCGTGCGGGTTGGTGCCTGTGTATGGCGATGGCTCCCAGGGTACGGTCCCTGCCCGCGCATAGGAGCGCCACATTTGCTGCTCGTGAATGATGTATTTGACGCGCGGATCGCGGGCCGCGACCAGGGCCGACACCAGGGCCGCGCCCCGGCCCTCCACCACCTCGTCCATGTCCAGCGCCGTCACCACCCCCTGATCGTTGGGGTTGTGGTCTGACCGGCGAGCTGCGTGCGCGGTGTCTCCGATCGTGCCATCCGCCGGCCCACCTTGCGGCCAGATCGCATCGAGCTGTTGAGCCAGCGCAACCAGGGACTCGGCCAACCGCCACGACACGCCCGAGGTACGCCACCTCATAGGTGCTGGATGATTTCTACTATGACCAGGCCGACCGTGGAGATGATCGCCGCCCATAGTGCCGGTGGCAGCTTGATCTTGACCGGCTGTCCGTTGCCGAGCTTGGCGTACAAGTCCTCGATCTTGTGGTCCCAACCGTCGTCGTTGCGGCCACCACCCTCGAACGGTGTCCGTCGAGTACCAAGCACCGTGTCGGCCAGAGTATTGAAGTCGTTGGACATATCGACCAGCGACCGGACGATCTTCTCCGGGGTCTGACCGGGGAACATATCGGTCATTGCCGGATGGTGCCGGTCGTCTATGTGCTTCTTCTCGAACTCCTCAAGCATCTTGTCGTGATGTTCGATCAGCTCCTCCTTGCAATCATCGAGATGCTCGTAGATCGCCTGGTGAGCAGCGCTGAGGGGTATTCCCGTGACCGGGTCAATATGATCGTCCTCTCGTCGCTCAGGCATCATCCACCGATCGGTATGAAGCCGACGCCGACACCGGCCCCGGCCTCCTGGTAAACGTGGTCGTAGATGTCGAGGTTGTAGGGCGAGCCCGTACCATCGAGATAGAAGATCTGAGCGGTGCCGTCGGTCGGGTGCTTGTTCGTCCCGACGCAGTTGCGGTTGGCGAGGCCGGTCAAGGTGCTCGTCACCAGGGTTGTCCAGCCCGACCATGATCCGTCGTAGACGTTCAGCTCCAGGTCGCCATCCGTTCCGTCGATCCCGAAGAGGTAGACCGTGTCGTTGACCAGGGCGACCGCGTGGCCGACCACCGTGCCGCTCATGTTGGCGATGCTGGCGTATTGGACGGGCGTAGGTGACTCAAGGCTGCCGTCGATCCGCCACCCCTCGATGTTGTTGGTGGCCCCAGGGTTGCGACAGAAGATCACGAAGTCGTTGCCGTTCCATCCGCCCACCGCGTAGCCCTGGCTGTTGCCGGTGTCGATATTGATGGGGGAGTCCCACGCCCAGCTCGGTCCAGCCGAATACTCGAGGCGGCGATAGACGGTCTCTCCGCTCTTGTTGTTCCACCCGACATAGACATGCCGGTTGGTCAGGGGCGTCTTGCCGTCGCCGCTGTGGGCGAAGTCGATGAAGGGGTGCGACTCGTCGTAGTTGGTCTGTTGGGCTACCAGAAAGGCGCTGCCGTCCAGGCTGACTACCTGGCCCGAAGTGATGTCAACGCGCTGGTAATAGACGCGGTTGTAATAGTCCCAACCCGAGTCGGTTACCTCGTAGTAACTGTCGGTGCCAGCATCGGTGACGCCGTGGTTGTGGCTCGTCAGCAGCGTGTAGTTGCAGGTCTGAGGGTTGCCGTTGTTGGGCCAGGACTCACAGGAGGGACCGCAGGTGCTGTCCGTGTTGTAGTGGGAGTGGCTGCCGAACCCCGAGCAGCCTGCCGGGGTGCCGGTCGTCCAGCCACCACAGGTACGGGTGTGTAGGTGGGCGTGACCACCCGAAGGGTGGTCACACTTGCGTCGATACCACCACGTTCCGGTCTCCCAGTAGTCTTGATCCTTGGCCCCCCAGATCACATGGGCCTTCCAGCCGGTGCCTTCCGAGTGGGCTACCACCCGCGGGTTGTGCTCGACGTTGTCCGACACCTCGATGGCGGTCGGCCCGGCCCAGGTCCAGCTCGTTATCCCGCCGTTGGGAGTGCCTCGGTAATAGTCGATCCGGCCACTGTCGTACATGACCAGATGCGCGTAGTCGTCCTCGTCGATGAACAGGTTGGCTTGCTTGCCAGCCGAACCTACGGTGCCGTCTGAAGTCCAGCCGCTCCCCGAGTCGTACTCCAGCTCGATGTTCGACCCGTTGTCATAGGCCACCCACTTGACCCCGTTCGACGCATACGCATATGAGTCGGACTGGATCGCATCATTGGTCGTGGACGTATCAACTGTTGCCATGGCCTCGCATCTTCAGTTCGCGCTTGAGTTGCCAGTCATAGGCGAAGGAGTCGGCCTCTTCTCGAACCTCCGGGTAGCTGTCGCCCAGGAAGGCACCCAGCAAGTAGTCGGTGGAGCCGTCAAAAACGAGCATCAACCACCGCCCGTCAGACACGATCCGCTTCTCGGTGAACCGGAGTCCCTTGTTGCGGGGATCGGGGCCGTCCGAAGCCAGGGTCTGGCCCGACTCGCGAGCCACGCCCGTTTGATTGTGCTTGCCGCACGGACATGGGCCGTCGTGGGTCTTGGGCTCAGCCAAGAGCCAGTTGCGAATCGCCGTTCTCATGCTCATATCAATCCCTCGTTCCCATAACGACAACCACCAGATCCGATCCGACAGTGCCAGAGCCGATCTGATCTATGTCTATCGACACCACCTGATCCTCCAGGTGCGAAGCGTCGGTGAAGGTCGTGTCCGTGCCTGACTGCGATGATGCCGCGATCTGCGGCTTGGTGCCGGTGTCGATCGTGGTCCCGTCCACGTTCACATCGACAACGATCGCCTGCCCGGTCGGCGCAGTAGACACCCGCAGCTTGACCTCAGTGATCGTGCAGTCATACGGCAGCGGCCACTCCACCGTTCCTGTCTTTTCCGTCAGCTCGCCCAGCTCGGTGAACGTCGCCAGCACATGAACTAGGCCGGAATGATCGTCGGCGTCGTGCCAGGTGGTGGCTCTGGCATCCGTGTGATAGTTGGTGTGGTCATCATCCGCCAGGCCACCCAGGCCACCGTGGTCAATCTGAGCGCCATCACCGCCAGCATGGTCGTGGCTATCACCATTGGTTACCCCCTCCGCTGCTGGGGCCGCACCGATGTCACCAGGCGTCACCGCCGAATGGTCGTCAGCGTCGTGCCAAGTCACGGCGCGAGCGTCGGTGTGATAGATGCTGTGGTC
>SBFI01000021.1 GCA_006227875.1 Acidobacteriota bacterium | reverse complement strand
CCAGAGTTCCGCGGAGGCTGGTCGAAGAGGCGGAGTCCCTGGGACTCGACCGCCGGTAGCTCCTCAAGGCAGGAGGACTGACCGAGGCGGAGCTGGCCGAGGCGGACGGGCGGATACCCGTTGTCAAGAGGTGGCGATTGTGGAGCTCCATCTCCACCCAGGTGGACGATCCTGATCTGGGGCTGCAGTTCGGCTCGACTCTGGGTGTTCGACAGTTTGGGCTGGTGGGCTACACGATGCTCTACAGCCGCTCTCTGCTCCAGGCATTCCGGCGGATGGTCCGATACGGCCGTATCCTGTCCGATCTGGCGTCTGACCTCGCTCTGGAGCAGGACGACGGCGCCTGGCGTCTCACCAACCTCAGACCCTTGCTTGCGTTTCGCCATCTCCGTCAGCCGGTCGACGAGTCCTTTGCGGCAATAGTGGGAATCGCTCGTCAGATTACCGGTGAGGCGTTTGCACCCCGTCGAGTCGATTTTCCCTATCAGCGCCCTGCCAGTGTCGAGGCGCTGCGCAGCTACTTTTGTTCGGACTTCCGGTTCGGTGCCCCGGTCGGGTCGATCGTGATTCGCGATCGGGACATGAAGCTGCCGCTGACCGCCGCCGACGAGGATCTCACCGGCTATCTCGACCAACTGGCCAGCCAGAAGCTGGAAGAGCTTTCGCGGCAAGAGACCTTTCTCGGCCGCGTCAGGCGGGCGATCTGGCAGAGCCTCAGCGATGGCCAGCCCACACTCGGGGAAGTGGCTACCGAGCTTTATATGAGCCCCCGCACCCTCCAGCGACGATTGAGCGAAGAAGAGGTCTCGTTTACCGACCTCGTGGATTCGATACGGCGCGAGATGGCGCCGATTCTGCTCGAGGATCGTCAGATGGCCGTCTACGAAGTGGCGTACCTCCTCGGCTATGGCGAGCCGAGCACTTTTTTCCGGGCCTTCCGCCGCTGGCACGGCCAGTCCCCACGGGAATTCCGCGAACAGATCGCGGTCTGAGGCTACATGTTCAAGCGAGCCAACTCCCTGGTCCGCTTTGCCGTCGAGAGGCGGGTGACCATGGGGATGGTCGTGGCCGGGATCTTGGTCCTGGGCTGGCTGTCGCTGACCCGGATGCCGCTCGAGTTTCTGCCCGCCTTCTCCTCCTCCAACATCACTGTCCGGGCTCCCTATCGATCTTCGTCGCCTGAAGAGGTGGAGAGGCTACTAGTCCGCCCGCTGGAGGACTCGCTGGGGACAATCAACGGCATCGACACCATGTCGGCAAGTGCTGCGGCCGACGGGGCCCGGGTTCGTATCTCATTTATCGACGGCACCGACATGGACATGGCGGCCATGGAGGTGCGCGACCGCATCGACCGGGTCCGGCACCTGCTGCCCAGCGACCTCGAGCGGGTGACCATTCGCAGGTTTCAGACCACCGACATACCCGTCCTGCGCTTCGATATCAGCGCCGACTGGCCACAGGAGCGGCTCTACGATTTTGCCGAGAACATCCTGCTGCGACGTCTCGAGCGGCTCGATGGCGTAGCACAGGTTGATATCGACGGGCTGCGCATTCCCGAGCTGCAGGTCAATCTGGATCCGGCCCGTCTGCAGGCACATTCGGTCGACGTGCGTCAGCTGGTCACCCTGCTGCGCAACAACAACGTCAACGTCTCCGGTGGCGAGATCAGGGAGGGGAGCCGCAAACTGCTGGTGAGAAATGTCGGCGAGTTCTCCTCACCCGAGGAGATTCGCGCGCTGCCGTTGAACAGCAGGGGCCTGCGTCTCGGCGATGTTGCAGAGGTGGCCTACACCTTCCCGCAGCAGGAGGACTTCAACTATCTCAACGGTGTCGAATCACTGACGGTAAGGGTCAACAAGACCTCGAGCGCCAACGTCCTGGCGGTGGTGAAACCGGTGAAGGCCGAGCTGGAAGCCATTCGCGAGCTGCCGGAGGCGGCGGGTTTCGACTACCACATATTTGCTGATGCCTCGAGAGACGTGCGCAAGGGGCTGGGTCAGCTCAGAGACGCCGGTCTGTTGGGGGGCCTGTTGGCCATCCTCGCCATGTACCTCTTCCTGCGACGCTTTCGCACCACCGCACTGGTGGCCCTGGCCATCCCCATCTCGGTGGTGTCGACCTTTGTTCTGCTCTACTTCCTGCGCCAGCTGGCGAACCTGGATATCACCCTCAACGTGGTGAGTCTTGCCGGCCTCATGCTCGCCCTCGGTATGCTGGTCGACAACTCGGTGGTGGTCATCGAGTCCATCTTCCGTCACCGCAACGAGCTCGGCGAGAGCTCATATGTGTCAGCGCTCCACGGCGCCAGCGAGGTGGCGCTGCCGATCGTGGCCTCCACCGCGACCACCATCTGCGTCTTTCTGCCGCTCATCTTTCTGGGCGGCGGCGGTCGCTTCGAGCTCTACATGCTCAACATCGGGGTAACGGTCTGCATCGTGATGGTGGCCTCGTTGCTGGTAGCGCTGACGGTAGTTCCCATGGCCGCGGTAACGCTGCTCAAGACCCAGGATGCACGTCCCAACGGCTGGATCGACGGGTTGAAACGACTCTACGGCGGGGTGCTGGAGCTCACCCTCCGCCACCGCTTTCTTTTTGTCTTGTCCATCCTGGCCATGTTTGCCGGGGTGATCCATCTGTTTGGCACCATCGAGCGCTCCTTTTCGATGCGCTCGCTGGAGAGACAGGTCATCGTCAAGGTGGACACACCGCGCCAGTACTCCCTGGCGCAGACCCAAGAGCTTTTCGAAGAGCTCTATACGCTCTTCGACTCCAGGCGCGACGAGCTGGACATCGCCGATATCAGCTACAACTACGATCGGGGTACGGGTCGCTCGCGGGCGAGCTGGCGGCGTACCCGCCAATTCGATCTCTACCTCGAGGACGAAGAGGAGAGCGATCTGACCACCGCCGAGGTACGCGACCGGCTGCGCGAGATACTGCCGGTAAGAGCGGGAGTCGGGCTGCGGATCTCCACCAGTCGCGGCCGGCACGGCTCATCGGGGGTCGAGGTGGAGCTCATGGGCACCGATCCGGTCGTCCTCGAGCTGCTCGGCCAACAGGTCGCGGCGGGTCTCGCCGGCCTGCCGGTGATACGCGATGTCGACACCTCGCTCGAAAGTGGCGACGAGGAGATCCACGTCCAGGTGCAGCGTGAGCGGGCGATGCAGACCGGTCTGTCGAGCCGGGCGGTGGCCTTTACCGTCAACAACGCCCTGTCCAGCCGGGCCGTGAGCCACTTCAAGACCGGCGAGCGGGAGGTGGAGCTCATGGTGCAGTACCGGGAGCAGGACCGGGAGACCCTCGATCAGCTCAAGAACGTGCCGGTCTTTGCCGGCGGGACGCGGGTGCCGCTGGGCGCCCTGGCCGAGTTCGCCGTCGTCCAGGGACCCCGCACCATCGAGCGGGAGAACCACCTGGCCAAGGTGACGGTGTCGGCCAACACCTCGAGCCCGACCGCCTCTTTTGGCGCCATGCAGATGATCGGCGGGATGATGAATCAGATCGCCATGCCGCCCGGCTACGAGTGGAGCTTTGGCCGCTGGAATCGGCACATGCAGCGGGATCAGGACAGCGGCCTGTTTGCGCTGCTCTTTGCCCTGCCCCTGGTCTACATGCTGATGGCGGCCCTGTTCGAGAGCTTTACCCAGCCCTTTACCATCATGTTCTCGGTGCCTTTTGCGCTGCTCGGTGTCGGGGTGGTGATGAAGCTGGCCGGCCAGCCCTGGGAGACGATGACCATGATCGGGCTGATCATTCTGCTGGGTGTGGTGGTCAATAACGCCATCGTGCTCATCGATCACATCAACTACCTGCGTCAAACGGGGCTCGACCGGCGGGAGGCCATCATCCGGGGAGGCCAGCATCGGCTGCGCCCTATTCTCATCACCGCGGTGACCACCATCCTCGGGCTGACGCCGATGATCGCCCCGTTTCTGTTTCCCCAGTGGTTTGGACCGGTGGAGGGGCGCTCGGCCACCTGGGCGCCGATGGGCCTGGTGATCGTCGGTGGGTTGACGACCTCGACCTTCTTGACGCTGCTCATCATTCCGACGATCTACTCGCTGATCGACGATTTCACCCTCTTCGTCAAGCGGGTCGCGAGGGCGGTATGAGGTACCGGCGTCTCCGCCAGCTGTACCCTCGGTGGCGGGAGGCCGGCCGGGATGCCCCTGTCTTGGGGACGGCCCGGTCCTCTCGGACTTCGAGGGTGGGGACCGGGCCTGCGCTGAGCCCGCACCGGACGGTTGTTTGCCTTCTAAGGTTAGTGCAGTGCGCGGTCTCAGAGCCCCGCCCGCCAGGGGCATCCCGGCCGGCCTCCCGGACGGAGCGTGGTGCCACCCGAGATTCGTGGGTGGGTGGCCTCGTAAATGGTTGGAGGTGCCTGTGGGAGGTCCCGTCTGGGTGGCTCTCCGCAAGCGCATCGCGCACAAGCGTTGGAGGCGATGGACGGTCCGGCGCGCAGCGGAGCGCAGGCGCAGGCCCCACCTCCAGAACTTCTTTAGGCCTGCGCCGTCACCCGGATGGGACCTCCCGCAGGCACCGCCCCTCACCGCACATCGCGGCAGCGACCCCTCGCCTTCGCTGGTGTCTTGTCTCCTACCGCTGCCTGATGCAGCTGCTTCTCGCCGCGACTCTGGTTCTCGGTGTCGTCGGCTGCGGCAAGGAGGAGCCCGGCAACGGGCCGGGTAATGGGGGACACGGGCCGGGTGAGGGTGCCTCGGCGATGGGTGGCAGACCGGGCGGACATGGTGGTGGGCCGGGGGCTGGGGCGACTCCAGCCGTACCCGTCGAGGTGGCGGAGGTCGTGCGGCGCAGCATCTCCTCCTTTATCGAGACCAACGGCACGCTCGAGGCCGAGAACGAGGTCGACCTGGTGGCCCGCACCTCGGGGCCGATCGTCGAGCTTCTCGTCGAAGAGGGCGATCTTGTGCAAGAGGGCCGGCTGCTGGCGCGGATCGACGACGAGGAGATCCGCTCACGGGTGGATATTTCGGAGGTCGCCCTCAACGAGGCCAGGCTCTCCTTCGAGCGGGCCGAGCAACTGAAGGAGAGCAACCTCATCAGCCCGGAGGAGTACGAGCAGGCCAAAACCCGCTTCGAGACCGCCGAGGCGCAGCTGGAGGGCGACCGGGTGCTGCTCGGCTTTACCGAGATTCGCGCTCCCTTTACCGGGCTGATCGTCGTCCGCTACCTCGACTTTGCCCAGCAGGTGAGCCCCAACGCACCGCTCTTCCGGCTCTCCGACTTCACCCCGCTGTTGTGCCCGATCCAGATCCCGGAACGGGATCTGTCGAAGGTACGTCTCGGCCAACGCGCCCACCTCACCTTCGAGGCGTGGCCCGATGAGGACTTCGAAGCCTCGGTGCTGAGGATCAGCCCGGTGGTCGATGCCACCACCGGTACCGTCAAGGTGACCCTCGAGGTCGACGCCCGCGGCCGGCTCCGCCCCGGGATGTTTGCGCGGGTCTTTGTCGAGACCGACACCCGACCGGATACCCTCGTCATCCCCAAGTCGGCGCTGTCGCTCGAGAGTCTGGGCGACACCGTTTATGTCGCCGCCGACGGCAAGGCCGATCGTCGCGAGGTGGAGCTGGGCTTCCGCGAGGGTGACTTCGTGGAGGCGCTCTCCGGAGTCGACGAGGGTGAGCAGGTCGTGGTGGTGGGCCAGGACGGCCTCAGCGACGG
>SBFI01000029.1 GCA_006227875.1 Acidobacteriota bacterium | reverse complement strand
AGATCGTTGGCAAGCTCGCCCATCTGCCCGAGGCCCAGGCCGTGCTCGTGGTCGAGATTGCCAAGTCCCAGAATCGTCTTTTCGGCGGTACCGAGAACTTCTTGGTGACTCGCGAGTTCGCCGAGATTTCGACACCCGATCAGCGCCAGGAGCTTCTGGACTGTCTCTTCGCCGTTTCCGCGGCGGACGACTCCATCTCGTCGGTGGAGGAGGCGCAGATCCGGCAGATCGCGAGCGAGCTGGGTTTCAGCCACCGGGAGTACGTGGAGGCGCGCTCGGTCTACTCGCAGCATCGAGAAGTGTTAAAGCCCTTACTTTAAGCAGAGATAGCCCGGATTTGCAGTAGATACGGCGGCCGCGCGGCCGCTGTGACGCAGTTATTTGTCAGAAACGGCTCTATCAGGGAAACTTAACTTATAGAAGCAGATGCATATGAGTATAAGAGTAATTCTTTGAAGTTCCGAAAGGAGGCTTGATGGGAAACAAAAAAGGACGTCACGTGGTAGCCGTGCTGGCCCTGGTCGCCATCTGTCTGGTGACCAGTGCAGGAAGCCTGGAAGCCGGCGTCTCCACAAGTGGTGGCGCACAGTGGCTTGGCGGGGACGCCTTGAGCGCCTTCGTCGCGGGCCTGCTGTGGGCGACCACCGGTATCTGGGATTTTGCCGGTGCCGGGCTGGATCCAAACGGTATTACTGGCAAAGCCGGTGCGGGACTCGATCCCAATGGCATCACGGGCAAAGCCGGTGCGGGACTGGATCCCAACGGCTAGGCGGCCGGGGATAGGCGCCGCCGCTGGGTGAGCGGCCGGTTCTAGACCAGAAAAAGCCCGCCCGACTTCGGTCTCAGAGGCCAGTCGACAGGTAGTGGAATACTGGCTGGACAAGGGTCTGGCTGGGTGGTAGTGTGTCTAATTACCAGGAGATCACTACCCATGCCCGCGACCCAAGGGCCACAGCTAGACGCCTCGTTCGAGCAACTGCTCCAGCAGCTCGAGCCCAAGACCAAGGCCGTTCTGGCTCGCCACCGGATTCCCGCAGAGGACGGCGAAGACCTCCTGCAGCAGACCCTCCTCACTTTTCTCTACAAAAGACAGCAGATCCGCTCACCCGAAGCGTGGGTTTTGGGGGCGCTGCGCAAGAAGTGTCTGGTCTACTGGCGGAACCGTCGCCGCTGTGTGTACGAGGGAGTCGACAACGCCATCCTCGAATCGCTGGCCGACACCACGATTCCGGCCCAGGAGCGATTCAACCTGCTACATGATCTCACCGGTGTCCTGGCCACGCTTCCGTCTCGCTGCCGCTCGCTGCTGAGCCTGCGATATCGGCAGGGATACAACCCCACCGAGGCGGCCGAGCATCTGGGTTACAAGGCTTCCAGCATCTACAAGCTGACCGAGCGCTGTCTGGCGTCTCTCACCACCCGACTCGTGGCTTGTGGCCTGGTCGAGGAGCGCCAGGATGACTGACCGTCACCCCGATCGCGGCAGCCTGGCCAAGTTCATGCGGGGTGAGAAGTCACCCGCGGAGAATCGTGAGATTGTCCAGCATCTGATCAGCGGCTGCTCCGAGTGCAGCGAGATCGCTCGGTCCTATTGGCCGGTCGATGGCACCGGGGAAGCCGGGTCTGCCGAGATGCCCTACTCCTGGACCGCCGAGGGTCACTTCGATGTCACCGAGGCGTTCGAGAGAGTGCTGCGGACCATCGCCGACGAGGAGACGGCCCTGGATCGTGAGCGGAAAGAGGCTCCACGGCTGTTCGCGGAGTTGGACGCACATCCCGCGAAGCGGCGTCAGCTCCTGGCCCGCAACAGCAGCCGGTTTCAGACCTGGAGCCTGTGTGAGCTGGTCGTCGACAAGAGCTTCGAGGCCGGTTTCGTGTCGCCACCGGTTGCCGTCGAGCTCGGCGAGCTCGGCGTAGCGATTGCCGAGACCCTGGACGTCGAACGGTACAGCTCGTCCTTGATCCGGGATCTACAGGCGCGCGCCTGTAGCGTTCTGGGTAACGCTCGCCGCTTGACCGGCGATCTCCGTGGCGCTGAAGAGGCCTTTGGTGAGGCCGAGGGACTGCTCGAAGAGGGCACGGGTGACGTGATCGAGGAGGCGCGGCTCTACAACTTCACCGCCTCCCTGCGCAGCGACCAGAGGAGGTTCGACGAGGCCATCCGTCTGGCAGGTCATGCCGAGACCATCTACCGCCGGGCGGGTGATCACCACCTGATGGCGCGCTCGATGGTCAGCAAGGGGCTTTTTACGGCCTATTCGGGTGACTGTGAAGACGCCATCGGCATCCTCGAATCGGCGCTGACCTACCTCGAGCCGGAGCAGGATTGTCGGGTGACCCTGGCCGCCCAGCACAACCTCATCCTCTGTCTCAACGAGTGTGGTCGACTGCAGGAGGCGTTGAAGCTCCTGGTCAAAGCTCGGCCCCTCTACGAAAAATACGGTGATCCCTGGTCCAGAACCGGTCTGCGATGGCTCGAGGGCAAGATTGCCACTGGTCTCGATAGAGTCAAGGAGGCCGAGCACGCCTTTTCCGAAGCTCGCCAGACCTATCTGGAGCTCGAAAAGCCGCTCGATTTTGCCCTGGTATCTCTGGATTTGGCCGCGCTCCACCTCGGCGAAGGGCAGAACGACGCCGCCCGTCGCGTAGCGGCGGAGATTCTGCCTATCTTCCGCTCGCGCCAGATCGAGCGCGAGGCCATCGCCGCCGTGATGGTCTTCCAGCAGGCGGTGGAGAAGGACCGGATTACATTCGAGCTCATCCATCGGCTGTCCAAATCGCTCGAGGAGTCTCGGGACAGCCCGAGGGTCCGTCAAAGATCGACCGGCTAGCTGGTCGACTCTCGTCCAGTACTCTCAGTTGGACCCCGGCACACCCGTCGTGAAGCGGCCGGACTCCGTGCCGGCCGAGTGGGGTATCCTCTGCCGCGTAACCGAGAGAGGCCAAAGAGATGGATGGTGAAGGACGACGCGAGAAAAGAGGCAAGAAGCTGCGATGGATCATCGGCGCAGTGCTCGTCGCTCTGGTGGTCGTGGTCACATTTCGGGTGGGTTCCGCTCCACAGATCTCGATCGAGCCGGCCCTGCCCGGGATCGGCCGGCGTACCCCTGTGGCCGTGGTCTTCGAGGAGAGCTCCCGTGGTTTGGGCCGGATCCAAGTGGAGCTGGTGCAGGGTCAGCTGAGTCAGGTGGTGGCCGAGGAAGAGTACCGGCCGCGAGCGGCGTGGAAGTTCTGGGGGCCCCGAATCGCTCATGCCGAGTTGGAGCTCGAGATCGGCAGCGACACGGTAGACGGGATCGAGCCGGGCGAGGCGACAGTGCGTGCCAGCGCCTGGCCGGCGCCGACCTGGCTCCGCCGTCCGGATCCGGTCGTCCAAGAGCTGTCGCTGCCCGTGCGCCTGATTCCGCCCGCCCTCGAGGTCGTCTCGATGCAGAACTACGTTGCCAGGGGAGGAGCCGGGGTCGTGGTCTACCGGGTCGGGGAGAGTGCGGTGCGGGATGGCGTGGAAATCGAGGCGAACTGGTTCCCCGGCTATCCCCTCCCCGGTGGTGATAGCGGCGAGCGGTTCAGCCTCTATGGGGTTCCCTTCGATCTGGAGAACGGCGACGAGATCCGGCTGATCGCGGAAGACGATGTGCTCAACCGCTCGAGCCGGAGCTTTGTGGAACGCTTCTTTGCCAAGGGCTACAAGACCGACAACATCCAGATCACCGATCAGTTCATGGAGAAGGTCGTGCCGGCGATTCTGGAACAGACACCCGGGATCAAGAGCCGGGACAGCCTCTTGGAGAGCTACCTGGAGATCAATGGCGAGCTCAGACGACAAAACACCGAGACCCTCACCGCCCTTGGCGAGAGCTCTCGGCGGGAGTTTCTCTGGGATCGGCCCTTCTTCACCATGCCCAACGCCCAGGTCATGTCCGCCTTTGCCGACCGTAGAACGTATGTCTACGAAGGTGAGCCCGTCGATCAGCAGGATCACCTGGGATTCGACCTGGCCTCGGTGCGGCGGGCGGAGGTGCCGGCGGCCAATAGAGGCATCGTTGTTCTGGCTCGCTATTTAGGCATCTACGGCAACGCGGTGGTGATCGATCACGGCTACGGTTTGATGAGCCTCTACGGCCACCTCTCGTCGCTCGAGGTGAGCGAGGGTCAAACGGTGGAGCGGGGTCAGACCGTGGGCCGGACCGGCGAGACCGGGCTGGCGGGCGGCGACCATCTCCACTTCACCATGCTTGTCCGCGGCGAATCGGTGACACCGGTCGAGTGGTGGGACGCCAAGTGGATCCGCGACCGCTTTGCCGCCAAGCTGGGCGAATCGTTCCCGTTCAAACCCTGAAGTCGGTCGAGAAACCTGCGATAGGGTAGGCGCCATGGCAGCCGAAGAGGAGAAGAAACGCAGGGTCTCTTGGGCGACCGTCTGGCGGGAGTCCAAGACCCTCTTCCGCGCTCGTCGGCGCCGGCTGATACTGGGATTCGTCTTTCTGGCCATCAGTCGGCTGGCGGGCATGGTGCTGCCGGCATCCACCAAATTCCTCGTCGACGAAGTCATCGGCAACCAACGAGCCGACCTTCTGTGGTGGATCGCCCTTGCGGCTGGCGCTGCCACGCTCATCCAGGCGGGTACCGGCTACGCCCTGGCGATTCTGTTGGGGATTGCAGGTCAAAGATCGGTCAACGACCTACGGCTGAGAGTCCAACAGCACATCGGCCGCCTGCCGGTCAGCTTCTTCGAGGAGAACAAGAGTGGTGAGCTGATCTCACGCATCATGCACGACTCCGAGGGCATGCGGAACCTGGTGGGAACCGGTTTTGTCCAGATGGTGGGTGGCATGATCACTTCGACCGTTGCGCTCGGGGTTCTCTTCTGGCTCAACTGGCGGCTGACCCTGTTGACGCTCGTGCTGCTGTTGATGTTCGCCGGGGTCATGGTCGTGGGGTTCAGCCGCATCCGCCCCGTCTTCAGAGAGAGGTCGAAGGTCATGGCCGACGTCACCGGACGCCTGGCCGAATCCCTGGGAGGGATACGCGTGGTCAAGGCCTATACAGCCGAGAAGAGGGAAGAGCGCACCTTTGCCGCCGGCGCCCACACGTTGCTGCGCAAGATCGTCAGATCCATGGTCGGGGTGGCGACCATTGGTAGCCTGGCCAGGCTCCTCTTCGGCCTGGTCGGCTTGACCATGAGTATCGCCGGGGCGCGAGAAGTGCTGGCTGGTCGCATGACCGTGGGAGATCTGATCATGTTTGTCGTCTTTACCGGCTTGATGGTGACGCCGCTCATGCAGATGGCCAGCATCGGCACCCAGATCACGGAGGCATTTGCCGGCCTCGACCGGATTCACGAGGTTCTCTCCGAGCCGACCGAGCTGACCCTCCATGCCGGGAGCCGACGGATGCCTCGGGTCGAGGGAAGGATCGAGTTGGAGGAGGTCGATTTCGAGTACAAGCCCGGTGAGCCCGTTTTGAGAGGGATCAGTTTTGTGGCGCCGGCAGGGACGACGACCGCCCTGGTCGGTCCGAGCGGCGCGGGGAAGAGCACCGTCATCAGCCTGATCATGGCCTTTCGGCAGCCTGACGAGGGCCGGATTCTCGTTGACGGTACTCCCCTCCGCGAGATCTCCCTCCAGGACTATCGGTCGCAGCTCGCGGTAGTGCTCCAGGACGACTTCCTCTTCGATGGCACGATCGCCGCGAACAT
>SBFI01000396.1 GCA_006227875.1 Acidobacteriota bacterium | reverse complement strand
GACCGTGACGTCGTAGCCCAAGAGCGCCAGATCGTGGGCACACCCCAAACCGGCCGGTCCCGAGCCGACGACAGCCACCTTCTTACCTTTGCCCTCTTCGACCCTGCCGGCCAGTTGCGACAGGTGGCTGGGACGGCTGCAGCCCGGATCCTCTGTTCCTCGGAGGAGGTCGTGAAAGGTCTCCGGCGAGGAAGACTCCACCCCGTACTGTTCGGTGACAAAGCGCTTGAGCGGCCGGATCATAACCGCCTCGTCGATCCAGTTTCTGCGGCAAGCGTCCTCGCAGGGAGCCGCGCAGATTCGTCCGCAAATCGAGGCCAGTGGATTGGAAGAGCGGGCGACCAGAAAGGCCTCGAGATAGTCCCCGTCGGCAATGCACTGGACGTACTGCCCCGAGTCGGTCATGACGGGGCAGGCCTCCATGCAGGGGACGTTTGTCCGGTACCAGGCCAGATTCCGATACTCGGCGGGGAAACGTGCCTTGGAATCGAAGTCGCTCACCGGTTCGGCATCCCTCAAGATTGGTCGAAAACCGAGCGAGCAGAGGGTCGGCCACATCACACTGAGAATCAGTCGACGAGGCGGACGAAGCTCTTGCTCTCCGACCCGTTTTACCGCTTGATTGAACAAGCTAACAGAAGGTCTGACGACCTTTGCCACCCAATAGGAGGGCAATCGAACCGAGGCTCGACCTACCCGTTTGGGTAGGTCGAGCCGGTCACCGCTAAGGGGCAGGTGCTATTGGATGGAGCGGAGGTAAACGACTATCTGCTGAAGGTTCTCGTTGGTCAAGGCCGGGTTGCCCCCCTTGGGCGGCATGTCCACACCGCGGGTGTTGTCCGGGTGGGTTGCGGGGCGGCCTTCGATGAGGAACTGGACCAGCGCTTCGTCGGTCTGGCCGGCCACAAAGGCGTTGTTGTGCAGGTTCTTGCCCAGTCTCGGCATGCCCTCGGCGTTCTGGCCGTGGCAGACCGCGCACGTGCGGCGGAACTGGACCAGACCCTGGGCGGCCTCTTCCGTGGTGGCCGATCCGCCGCCACCTCCACAGGCGGTTCCCAGAATCGCCCCGCCGGCCAGCAGAACGAGCCACACACCGGCCACCACACGCACCCCTGCCGGTAACCCAGGTCCGTTGGCACCGAATATTCCTCTCATCGGCTATCTCCCAATTGTGTTTTCGACGATTTGGAGCTGGCGCCGATACTGGTAGTGGCGCGCTCGCTGCAGATCATACGGCAGTGTCGGCTTTCGGCAAACCCTGGCAGTCCTTGCTACCCGTCGAGGTACCGCAGTGCTTCGATCGCGGCCTGTCGCACCTTGAGGCTGGGATCGTCCTTCGACAACCGCTCCAGAAGCTCACGCGAGTCCTCCACTTCGAGGCTCGCCAATGCCCGGATCGCGCTGATCATGGCTTCCTCGGCCTGGGCGGGGGTGATGTCTGGAATCTGGGTGGTCAGCGAGCGATCCAGCATGCGGTGGAGCACCGGTACACCCAGATCGCTGCCGAGATTGGCCAGGGCCAGAGCCGCGTTCCAACGCACATCGACGATCGCGTCGTCCAGCAGGGGTGCGAGTTCCGGAATCGCCTGCGAGTCACCAAGCTCACCAAGGCCAAAAGCCGCGGTCTTGCGTATCCCCGGATCGGGATCCGCGAGGGATTCCACGAGCGGCGGCACCGCCCGGGGATCGCTCGTCTTGCCCAGCCCCCAGAGAGCGTAGATCCGCGTCTCGGAGCTCGGGTCGTCGAGCGCTTCGATGAGCAGGGGGACGGCCTCCGGGTCGCGGGTATAACCGAGTACCAGAGCGAGATACCGCTTCATCTCCTCGTCCTCGGTCTCCGCGAAGAGACGTCTGACCTCTTCTCGGATTCCCGGCTCTTCGTCCAGTGCGCTCGGGTCGGCGGTGAGGATCTTGGACAGCTCGTAGGCAGCTTGTGCCCGACGCGGCTTCCATGACGAGCGGAGATCGTTCAGGTAGTCGCTGGTGCTCTGGCGGTCGTAGGCAATCCAGCCAAAGCCGATAAAGACAGCTACACACGCCAGGACCACCAACAACGGCACCAGAAACAGACCCAGAAACGTGCGCAGGGCACTGGGCTGCTCCTCCTCGTCCCCGTTGAGCTCGGAGCGAGGCTCTTCCACTTCGGTCATGGGGCGGGGAGCTTACCGCGGCCCGTCAGAGATTGCCACCGAGCTACAAGTTTTTGTCAGATAGATCTCGCGGTCCTTCCAGGAGAGCACTGCCAACCTTGACTGCCCACTCTGGCACGGGATATGCGTACCAGTCTATGGGCTAGGTGTCCCTTTACTTGGAATCATGGCCAGATCGAAGCGAAGGCACGCATTCACTCTCATCGAGCTCCTCATTGTGGTCGCCGTGATTGGCATCATTGCGGCAATCCTCATCCCCAATCTGCTGGATGCCCTGCAGAAGGCCAATCAGCGGCGCACGATGGCCAACATGAGAAACCTGGGGACCGCGTGGTACTCCTGGCTGACCGATGTCGCCGCCGTCGCCTCGGCCGGCGCCAATACCTTCGACTGGGGCCTGCTGGACCAGGACATCACCGCCGAGGGACTGCTCACCACCCTCTATATGAGCCCCACGATGTTCTATACCCGCCATGTCCCAAAAGACGACGGTTGGGGAAATGCCTTCGACTACGCCTGGTCGGGTAACCCCTCGTCCCAGCAGGTGATCGGGATGCGCAGCCTGGGCCGTGACGGCAAGGAGGGGCCGCTCGACATGAACCCCTACACCGTCGGGCCTTTTGTCTCGACGGCCTACGACGAAGACATCGTCTGGGCCGACGGCATCTTCCTCCGCTACCCTCAGGGCGCGGCCGTCAAGTAGGCCTCCTCTTCCTACATCGTAACCACCGCCCGGGTTGCTTGACAGTACCCCGGACATAAGTATGCTTACCCGAACCTTGTGAAGCTCCTCACAAGGACCTTTCCAATCGGGGGGTCGAGGCGCGCTGCAGCCGCTGCCTCGACCAGAGCGTCGACTTTGGGTCGCCTCTGAGGGATGTCCCAGATCTTCAAGCCCAGCACCAACACACTGGCAAGGGTCAGTATGTTTGGGGCCATCTTCTTTCTAGCGATTCTCGCCTGGGTGCTGGTTACCCTCAACCGCTCCTCCCTGGCTACACGGCAGGGCATCGTTCTGCAGCAACCGGTTCCTTTCAGCCACGATCACCATGTGGCCGGGCTCGGTATCAGCTGTCTCTATTGCCACACGACGGTCGAAGAGTCGAGCTTTGCCGGCATTCCGCCATCGGCCACCTGCATGAACTGCCACAAGCTGATCTGGAACGAGAGCCCAATGTTGGAGCCGGTGCGCGAGAGCTACCGAACCGGCCGGCCGATCGAGTGGACGAGAGTCCACGATCTACCCGACTTCGTCTATTTCGACCACAGCATCCATGTGGCGAAAGGGATCGGCTGCGCCAGCTGCCACGGCCGAGTGGATCAGATGCCTCTCATGTACCAAGCCGAATCGCTGCAAATGGAGTGGTGTCTCGAATGTCATCGGGCGCCGGAGATGTTCATCCGTCCCCGCACCGAGATCTACAACATGGAATGGGTGTCGACCGACCAGGAAACAGAGGGCGCCCGTCTTATCGCCGATTACAGGGTGCAGAGCAAGCTGAGCTGCTCTGTCTGTCATCGCTAGAGGTAATGCAGAGTTGACCAAGTTCGACCATCCGGCGGAGGTTCCGAGCACGAGCCGCAGATCGCGGATCGACCTGGCGTCGATGCGGGAGCATCTTCAGGACGCTCGAGGTCCCAGGTTCTGGCGCAGCCTGGACGAGCTGGCCGAGACCGAGGAGTTTCAGGAGCTTCTCCACCGCGAGTTCCCCGAGATGGGCGTCGAGCTTCCCGGCGGTGTCAGCCGGCGTCGATTCGTGCAGCTGATGAGCGCCTCATTGGCTCTCGGGGGGCTGACCGCCTGTACCCGTCAGCCGCTGGAGAAGATCGTCCCCTACGCACAGCAACCCGAGAGCCTGGTACCGGGCAGACCCCTTTACTTCGCCACCTCGATGACGCTGGGCGGTGTGGCCTCCGGTCTGCTGGCCGAGAGTCACATGGGTCGGCCGACAAAGGTCGAAGGGAATCCCGAGCATCCCGCGAGTCTCGGCGCCACCGATCTCTTTGCCCAGGCATCCGTGCTGAGCCTCTACGATCCCGATCGCTCCCAGGTGATCACGAATCTGAACCGTATTCGCTCCTGGTCGGCCTTTGTCGAGGACACCCGGCGCGAGACCCTTGCCAGCACCCGTCTGCGACTGCTGACCGGAACGGTCACCTCGCCCTCCGTGGCGGCTATTGCCCAGCAGGTCCTGAGCGAGCACCCACAGGCCAGGTGGCACCAGTACGACGCGGTCACGCGCGAAAACGTGGTCGCCGGAGCCGAGATGGCTTTTGGCGAGGTGGTGGCGACAAGATACGACTTCGCTCGTGCCGACGTCGTCGTCGCTCTCGACGCCGACTTCCTCACCACGGGGCCGGGTGCCGTGCGCTACGCCCGCGACTTCATGTCGCGGCGACGGGCACCGGTGGACCACCCGGAGATGAATCGTCTCTATGCCGTCGAGAGCATGCCCACCGCCACCGGCACGGTGGCCGACCACCGACTTCCCCTACGCCCGAGCCAGCTGGCGGGTTTCGCCGCCGCCCTGGCCGCGGAGGTGGGTCTGCCCGACGCGGTGGCGCCGGCAGGCGCCGACGTCGGTGGCCAGGGTGAGTGGCTGCGGGCCGCCGCCAGGGATCTCCAGGCGCACCGCGGGAGCTCGGCCGTGGTGGCGGGCGACTATGCCCCAGCCGAAGTCCATGCTCTGGCACACGCCATCAACGGCCATCTCGAGAACATCGGCCGCACCGTGATTCACACGGCACCCCTGGAGGCTATGCCTGGAGATCAGACCGCCTCCTTGGCGAGCCTGGTCGACGACATGGCGGCCGGAGAGGTCGACATCCTGGTGATGTTGCAGTGCAACCCGGTCTATGACGCACCGGTCGATCTGGATTTCACCACTGTGCTGAGACAGGTCGGTCGTCGCATCCACCTGGGCCTCTACCGCAACGAGACCTCGGAGCACTGCCACTGGCACATACCCGCGGCTCACTACCTGGAAAGCTGGGATGACGCCCGAGCCCACGATGGGACGATCTCGCTGACCCAACCGCTGATCGAACCGCTCTATGACGGCAAGACGGTGGCCGAGGTGCTCTCGGTCTTCACCGAGGAGGGGAGCCGCTCGGCTCACGGTCTGCTCCGATCCTATTGGCAAGGTGTCCTCGGGGAGTCCGGCTTCGAGACCCGCTGGCGCAAGGCCCTCCACGACGGCTTTATCGCCGACTCGGCGCTGCCGCCGACCGGCGTGACCCCAGGCACCGAGGCGGCGGCCGAGACGACCGCGCTCATCGCCGGGACGGACCAGATCCCCGATGGGGTCGATCTCGCCTTCCGACCCGATCCCACGATCTACGACGGCCGCTTCAGCAACAACGGCTGGCTCCAGGAGTGCCCGAAACCGCTGACCAAGCTGACCTGGGACAACGCCGCCCTGGTAAGCCCGGTCTCGAGAACACCCAGATGGTCGAGGTGACGGTCGACGACCGAAGCCTCGAGCTGCCGGTCTGGATTCTGCCGGGTCACGCCGACGGCAGCATGACCATCCATCTGGGGTACGGACGGACTCGCACCGGCCGGGTCGGTTCGGGGTCCGGTTTCGACGCCTACCGACTGCGCACATCACGGGCCCCCTGGCACGTCGCCGGTGCTCGGATTCGGAAGATCGCGAAACACTACGAGCTCGCCAGCACACAGCTTCACTCCAACATCGGCCTCGCACCCGGCCCCAATGAAGAGCCCGGTTTCGGCGTCGAAGGGGTCGAGGCCGAAAGGCGTCATCTGGTACGGGTGGGAACCCTCGAGCACTTCCGCCAAGAGCCCGACTTCGCACAGCATATGGGGCACACGCCACCCGAAGGCCTCTCCATGTATCCGCCGTGGGACTTCCCGGGCTATGCCTGGGGTCTCTCGATCGACCTCGGTGCCTGCACCGGCTGCAATGCCTGTGTCGTCGCCTGCCAGTCGGAGAACAACATCCCCATCGTCGGCAAGGAAATGGTCGCCATGGGCCGGGAGATGCACTGGATCCGGATCGACCGTTACTTCGAGGGTGAGCTCGAGCACCCCCACGTCCACCACCAGCCGGTGATGTGTATGCACTGCGAACAGGCGCCTTGCGAGGTGGTCTGCCCGGTGGGTGCCACCGTTCACAGCAGCGAGGGCCTCAACGACATGGTCTACAACCGCTGTGTGGGCACCCGCTACTGCTCCAACAACTGCCCCTATAAGGTCCGTCGGTTCAACTTCTTCAAATACAACGACACCGAGACCCCGGTCCTCGAGCTGCTGCGCAACCCGGACGTCACCGTCCGCACCCGTGGTGTCATGGAGAAGTGCACCTACTGCGTCCAGCGCATCAATCACGCCCGAATCGAGGCCGAAAAGGAAGAGCGGCAGATTCGCGACGGCGAGATTCAGACCGCCTGTCAGCAGGTCTGCCCGACCGAGGCGATCGTCTTTGGTGACGTCAACGATCCGGAATCGAAGGTCTCGGACGCCAAGGCGAAGCCGCTCGCCTACGACATCCTGGCGGAGCTCGGCACCCGGCCACGGACGAGCTACCTGGCCAAGCTGCGCAACCCCAACTCGACCCTGGAGGAGTCTTGAAGTGACCGCTCCGGGCAAGCCGCCGATCGTCGCACCGGGCCACACCCCGGGCTCGGTGACCGACCAGATCAGCTCCATCGTCCTCACCCGGATGCCACGATGGTGGTGGGCGGCCTTTGGCGCTTCCTTCGCGCTGGTGATGATGCTTCTCTATGCCCTCACCAAGCTGGTGTTCGAGGGCACGGGGATCTGGGGTCTCAATATCCCGGTGGGGTGGGGTTTCGCCATCATCAACTTTGTCTGGTGGATCGGTATCGGTCACGCGGGCACCCTGATCTCGGCCATCCTGCTGCTCTTGCGCCAAGAGTGGCGAACCTCCATCAACCGGTTTGCCGAGGCGATGACGCTCTTTGCAGTGGCCTGCGCCGGCCTTTTCCCTTTGATCCACGTCGGGCGGCCCTGGCTGGCCTATTGGCTGCTGCCCTACCCCAACACCATGGATATCTGGCCCCAGTTCAGAAGCCCTTTGGTGTGGGATGTCTTTGCCGTTACCACCTACGCCACGGTGTCTCTGCTCTTCTGGTACGTGGGTCTGGTTCCCGATCTGGCGACCCTGCGCGATCGGGCCAGGCAGCGGCTGGCGAAGATCACCTACGGTTTCCTGTCGATGGGTTGGCGGGGATCGGCGACCCACTGGCACAACTACGAGACGGCCTATCTGCTGCTGGCGGGTCTGGCGACACCACTGGTGGTTTCGGTGCACACGGTGGTGAGCTTCGACTTCGCGGTCGGGCAGCTTCCGGGGTGGCACGCCACCATCTTTCCCCCCTATTTCGTCGCCGGAGCCATCTTTGCCGGCTTTGCGATGGTCATCACGCTGGCAGTACCGCTCAGGACCCTTTTCGATCTCAAGGATTTCATCACCATCCGCCACCTGCAGAACATGGGCAAGGTGATGCTCGCCACCGGCCTGATCGTGGCTTACGGCTACGTGATCGAGATCTTCATGGCCTGGTACAGCGGCAACTGGTTCGAGGAGTTCATGATCCTCAACCGGATCCAGGGGCCCTACCGGATGCAGTGGTACGCCCTGCTGCTGTGCAACGTCCTGGCGCCGCAGCTGCTCTGGATCAAAAGGGTGCGAAGCACACCGGCTCTCCTCTTTGTGGTCGCGATGTTCGTCAACGTGGGTATGTGGCTCGAGCGCTTTGTCATCGTCGTCACCAGCCTGCACAGAGACTTTCTACCCTCCTCCTGGGGGATGTACGCCGGGACGCGGTGGGACTGGGCCATCTTTGTCGGCTCCATCGGCCTTTTCCTGGCGCTGCTCTTTCTCTTTATTCGCTTCCTGCCGATGATCTCGATTTTCGAGATGCGGACGATCGTCCCCAAGACCCAGGCTCGAGAGCCTGACGAGGTTTCGCCATGAGCAAGGCGGCGACCAAACCGGAATTTGCCCTGATGGCCGAGTTCCGCTCGTCCCGCGAACTGCTCCACGCCATCGAGCAATCTCAGGCGGCCGGCTACACCCAACTCGAGGCCTACACCCCCTACCCGATCGAAGAGGTCTGGGAGGCGCTTGGCCAGCACAAGTCGAAGCTACCGCTGATCGTTCTCATCGGCGGCATCGTCGGGGCATTTACCGGGTATCTTCTCCAGTACTGGGTGTCGGTCATCAACTACCCCGTCAACGTCGGCGGTCGGCCGCTGCATAGTTGGGTCTCTTTTATCCCGGTCACCTTCGAGACCACGATTCTCTTTGCCGCCGGTGCGGCCGTGCTCGGGATGTTCGCTCTCAACCGGCTGCCCATGCCCTATCACCCGGTCTTCAACGTGCCGCGCTTCGCCCTGGCTTCGCGAGATCGCTACTTTCTGGCCATCGGCTCATGGGACCCCAAGTACGACCGTCGGGCGACCGAGGAGTTTCTGCTCGGTCTGGACCCGTTCGAGGTGAATGAAGTTGCGAGCTGAAGAAAGAGGGCTTAGGGGCTCAGGGGCTTGGGGGCTTAGGGGCCCCCACCCACCCTTGTGCATCTTCCCCAACGCCCCTACGCCCCTACGCCCCTACGCCCAAGATCCTTCCGCGGGTTCGAAAACCCATCTGAGGGGCCTGAAGACACTGCTCGCAGTCGCCATCTTCGCAGCAACTCTCACCGCCTGCCGCCAGGACATGCACGATCAACCCCGGCACGAGCCGCTCGAGGCCAGCTCTCTTTTTGCCGACGGTCGATCGTCGCGGCCTCTGATCGAGGGGACCGTGGCCCGCGGGCAGCTGCGCGAAAACCGAGAACTCTACACCGGGCTGGATGCCGCGGGACAGTTCGTATCCGATCTCCCCGCTCCCGTCACCCGGGAGCTGCTGGAGAGAGGCCGTAGCCGGTTCAACGCTTTCTGCTCGCCCTGTCATGGCCGACGCGGTGACGGTGGGGGCATGGTTGTACAGCGCGGGTTCAAACAGCCCCAGTCGTTCCACCAGGTCCGTCTGCGGGACACACCGGTGGGTTACTACTACGACGTCATCAGCAGGGGTTTTGGCGAGATGTCGAGCTACGCGGCCCAGCTCTCTCCCCAGGATCGCTGGGCCATTGTCGCCTACATCCGCGCGCTCCAGGTCAGCCGCAACGTACCGGTCGCGGAGCTCACCGCCGACGAGCGTCGGCAGCTCGAGGAGCTCGCCAGCAAAGTGCCTGGCGCTCCGGAGACCGTGGAACATGAGTGAGCCCACCGCATCGACTCACGAGCGGTCATTCCCGCCGCCGGCCGACCTCGACGGACTGCAGTCGAAGGCCTGGATTGCTGCTGGCATTGGAATAGCGGCTTCACTCGCCGGTTGGTTTCTGGATCCCACCCAGTTCTACCGCTCCTATCTGGTCTCCTGGATCTTTTGGCTGAGTGTCGCGGCCGGCTGTCTGGCCATCTTGATGCTCCATCACCTGTCGCGCGGTGCCTGGGGTCTGATGATCCGACGGGTGCTCGAAGCGGCGGCCCGCACACTGCCCTTTCTGGCGATCCTGTTCATACCCATCGTCCTCGGTCTCGAGGAGACCTATGTCTGGGCGCGACCGGAGGCGGCCGCCGACGAGCTCATCCAGCACAAGGCGGTCTATCTGAATCGGACGGCTTTTGTCTTTCGCACCGTGGTCTATCTGGGGGTCTGGTCGTTTTTTGCCTATGGCCTCAGCCGCCTGTCGCTCCGTCAGGATCGAACCGGCGATGCGACGCTGTTTCGGCGGATGCAGGTGATCTCGGCACCCGGTCTGGGAATCTACTGTCTGTTGACCACCTTCGCCGCCGTCGACTGGCTGATGTCGCTCGATCCCCACTGGTACTCCAGCCTGTTCGGTGTCTACTTTCTGGGTGGGCAGGGAATCGCCGCGCTGGCCTTTGTCATCCTGGTGGCTCTCTACCTGGCCCAACGGGAGCCCATGGCGGGCGCTTTTAACGCCGGCCATTTTCACGACTACGGCAAGCTGCTGCTGGCCTTTGTCATGCTCTGGACCTACTTTGCCATCTCTCAGCTGCTCATCATCTGGTCGGCCGACCTGCCGGAGGAGATCACGTGGTATCTGGAGCGTGCGCACGGTGGGTGGAAGTGGGTGTCCATTCTTCTGGTGCTCTTCCATTTCCTGCTGCCCTTCTTGCTCCTCTTGTCGAGCGACCTCAAACGCAATGCCAAGGCCCTCGGCAAGGTGGCGCTCCTGCTGCTCGCCATGCGCTGGTTCGACGTCTTCTGGCTCGCGGCTCCGAGCTTCGAGCATGGTCACCTTTCCTTTCACTGGCTCGACCTGGCAACTCTCGTCGGCCTGGGTGGAATCTGGCTGGCTCTGTTCTTGGGGCAGCTGAAGACCAGGTCGCTGGTGCCCGTCAACGACCCGTACCTGGTGGAGGCCCTCGACAATGAGTGAGCACGAGCACAACCAGGTGAACGGGTCGGGGGACAAGCCCCTGGACCGGGATCTCAACCTGAAGGGCATCCTTCTGTTTTCGCTGGGAATCGTCCTCCTGATGGTGGTGGCCACGGCGGCTATGTACTTCTTTACGGTCGAGGTGAGCGACAGAGACAAGGCCCGGGATGCGCCACCAACACCGATACTCCAGGAAGCCATCGACGAGGGAGTACCGCTCGTGCCCCCGGATCCCAGATTGCAGCCCCAGCCAAGGGCGACGACGGGTCTCGTCGACCGGGGGATCAGCCCCGACCGGGAGACGGCGCCTAACGAGGAGATGCGCCGCTTTCTGGCCGAAGAAGAGCAGGACTTGGCGAGTTACGGCTGGGTCGATGAAGGCAACGGCATCGCCCGGATCCCCATCGATCGGGCGATGGAGCTGATCGTCGAGCAGGGTCTACCCGAGACGACCCCGCAGCCTACTGCCGACAACGCCGGTGAGGAGGGGTCGGACGGATGAGAGCTCGAAAGGCCTCAAGCCCTCAAGCCCTCAAGCCCTCAAGCCCAAAGCGGCGTGGTTCACCGCTGACGATCCTGCTCGCGAGCGTCGTCCTGCTGTCAGCGACTTTCACCTACGCCCAGCCCACGACCCAGCCGGGGCCGCTCCAGGATGTCGGCTTCGATCAGCGACTCGGCGAGTCGGTGCCGTTGGATGCGGTCTTTGTCGACGAACGGGG
>SBFI01000156.1 GCA_006227875.1 Acidobacteriota bacterium | reverse complement strand
CGTCAGTTCGACCCAGCTGCTGCCGCCGTCGACGGTGAAGAAGATCCCGAACTCGGTCGCTGCGAAGAGCAGACCCGGCTTGACGTGGTCCTGAACCAACCGCCAGACCAGGTGGCGATCCGGCAGATCACCGGCGATCGATCGCCAGCTGCGGCCGCGGTCCGTGCTTTTGACCAGATAGGGCCTGAAGTCGCCGTACTTGTGGTTGTCGAGACAGACGTAAACGGTGTCGGCATCGAAGAGGTCGGCCTTGATGTCGTTGACGAATGCGGTGGCGGGGACCCCCGGCAGATCGCCGACCGGGATCTTCGTCCAGTTGGCGCCGTTGTCGGAACTGACTTGCAGCAGCCCGTCATCGGTGCCGGCCCACAGCAGGCCTTCCACGATCGGCGACTCGGCAAGCGAAGTAATGGTGTTGTAGTTGGACATCGCCACGAGGTCCCACGGCGCAGTCGAGCTCCACTGGCGACCCATCACCGGTAACAGCAGCCGGTCCTCGTTCCTGGTGAGGTCGGGACTCACCGGGGTCCAGCTGTCGCCGCGGTTATCCGAGCGCCATACCCGCTGGGATGCGAAGTAGATCCGAGTCGGAGAGTGCGGGCTGACGAGAATCGGCGAGTCCCAGTTGAATCGCTCGGGTGGATCGCCGGGCTCGGGCTGGGGTTGGATGTAGACCACGCCGCCGGTGGTGCGGTCGGTGCGGTGAAGGCGTCCGTTCTGGCTCTCGGAGTAGACGATGTCCGGGTTGCCAGGCTCCGTAGCCGGCTGGTGGCCGTCGGCGCTGAGGGTGATGAACCAGTCGCGGTTGGCGATTCCGTTGACGCTGTCGGTCCGGATCGGCCCGCCCTGGGTGTTGTTGTCCTGGGTGCCGCCGTAGACGTTGTAGAAGGGTTCCGCGTCGTCGACCGCCAGCTTGTAGAACTGGGTCACCGGCAGGTTGGCGATGAATCGCCAGTTTTCGGCCAGGTCGAAGGTCTCATACAGCCCGCCATCGGTGCCGACGAGCAGCCAATCGGGATCATCGGCGCGAAATGCGAGGGCGTGGTTGTCGACGTGCTTGGCGGTGTTCTTGACCCGCCGGAAGGTCCTGCCGCCGTCGTCTGAAACCTGCATCCGCGTGTCCAGGATGTAGATACGGTCAAAGGCATGTGGGCTCGCTTCCAGCTCCTGGTAGTAGTGGGGACCGGTGCCGCCGGAGACGGCGTCGGAGCGCTTCTCCCAGCTCGCACCGCGGTTGGTGCTGCGCCAGAAGCCGCCCTTGCGGTTGTCGAGCTCGATGACGGCATAAACAACATCCGGGTTCTGGGGTGAGATCGTCAGGCCGATCTTGCCCATATTTCCCTTGGGGAGGCCGCTCTTGAGTTGCGTCCAGCTCGCACCGCCGTCGGTCGTTCGGTGGATCCCGGTTTCCGGGCCGCCGTCGATGACCGTCGCCACCGTCCGGTGGTGCTGCCAGGTGGCCGCGTAGAGGACCTTGGAGTCGCGTGGATCCATGACGACATCGGTGACACCTGTCCACTCACCGTCCGACAGGATTTTGGTCCAGGTCTGGCCGCCGTCGGTCGTCTTGAACAACCCGCGCTCACCGCCCGGTGACCACAGGGGCCCCTGCGAGGCGGCATAGACGGTTTTCGGATCGGTGGGGTCGACGATGATCTCGGAGATGTGCTCGGAGTCGGTCAGCCCCATGTTCTTCCAGCTCGACCCGCCGTCGAGGCTCCTGTAAATCCCGTCGCCGTAGCCGACGTGGCGGCCACCGACGTTCTCGCCGGTGCCCACCCACACGATCTCCGGGTTGGTCGGGTCGAGGACGACGCAGCCGATCGAGTAGGACTTTTCATCGTCGAAGATCGGCTCCCAGGTCGTTCCGGAGTTCGTGGTCTTCCAGACACCGCCCGATCCCACCGCCACGTACCAGATCGAGAGGTCGGTCGGGTGGATGGCGATGTCGGCGATGCGGCCCGACATCAGGGCGGGTCCGATGCTGCGAAACTTCAGCCCTTTGAAGGCCTTCGAGGTCATGCCCTTGGCCGAGTCGTCGTCCTCCGCCGCGGCGAACGGCAACGTCAACGCAAGAATGATCAGCAGCACACCTGGCTTTTTCATGGATCCCCCCCGAGATGAGATAGCTCACCCGCCGAAATGTAGCAGGATTTGAGACTTTCGGGACGTCCCCTCTGCAGGTTCTCAGCTGGTTTTTCTCGAAGTGATGCTTCAGATGGTGACCGGCGCTCCAGCGATCACATCAGCACGAAGGCCCACACGATCAGAGAGAGAAACGCAAGCGGGAAGACCCACCGCGAGTGCCTGTTGATCGCGATGGCACGTTCCGCGTGCTCTCCGGCGGTTGCCGCGCTCGTCGATGCCACCTGGATCAGGGCGACGAAGACGAGGATCGTGCATCCGAGGAGGAAGTAGTCCAGCCGTGTGAGGTAGGAGACTGGTGGCAGCGATTGCCCGAGAAGGAATCGGTAGGCGATCAGGGTCAGCATCGAGGTGACCGAGACACTCAGCCGCGGGCCGACATGCTCCGGCGCGAGCCAAAAGACGACCCACGACATGAAGACGATGATCGCCACCGAAACAAAGGCCTTGCCGATATAGAAACCGAGATGTCGGTGAGCCTCGAAGGTCCCCTCCAAGCCCGCGATCTCGCGTCCCCCAGGGATGACCGAGTAGGGTGCGGTTCGCAGGGTCACGGGACCGATCGACCAATCAGGCACCGTCATTTCAGGCGATCTACCGATCCCGAAATCCTCGTTGGACGGCACGAACTCGATCTCCTCCGGACCATAGCCCGGAACCACGACCTGTAAGGCGAAAAGGTGGCGGTCGAGAGGAAAGTCGCGGAGGTCAAGGGCCGAGGCGAACTGGCCGTAATACCGCTGACGATAGACGACGGTGCCATCGGGGGCGATGTCCACCGACTCCGGAAAGTTCTTCCAGATGCGTCGTTGGTTGATGATCTGGACCCTGGGGTTCCAGATGCTGCCGATGGGGAGGCGGCGCACTCCTTGGAGATCCGATGCCAGCCTCTCGTCTCGCCACCGCAGCATCATGAACACATCCGCGGTGAAGCTCTGATCGGCGCCGTCGATCTTGGAGACGTCGAGCACGAAGAGGGTGCCTTCGATCTTCAGTGGCTCGCCCCCGGCGCTCGGCCGCGTGCCGGACAGCTCCTGAGCGCCGCTGACGGCACCAAGGGTCGGGATCAGCAAACACAACAGAAAAAGCGAGCGATGGGTGCATGTCGTTTTCATCTGCGCTATTCTACAGGCCGCGCTGAACAGGGAATCGTCCCCACAACGCAATTGTTCGAGAAAACGGTGCCGGTGATCGCCGGCGCCGAGCATCCAAGGAGGAAACATGAAGCGCTCGTTTGTTCTGTTCGCCATTGCTCTGCTCGCCCTTGTCGGGGGAGCGGCCGACGCTGTCGCCGCCGACACCGCCCCGGTTCTCAGCCGGATTGTCGAAAGCGGCACCTTCAAGGTCGGCATGTCCGGCACCCAGCCGCCATTCTCGGTGGTCTCGAAGTCCGGCTCGCTGATCGGCTACGAGGTGGACCTCGCCAACCTGCTGGCCGACGCCATGGGGGTCAAGGTCGAGTTCGTCCAGAAGCCCTTCGGTCAGCTGCTGCCCGCCCTCGAGAAAGGCGAGATCGACGCCATCATGTCGGGCATGACCATGACCCCGAAGCGCAACCTCAAGGCCGCCTTCGTGGGCCCCTACATCGTCTCCGGCAAGTCGATCCTGACCAAGTCGTCGACGCTGGCGGCCCTGAAAGAGGCCGAGGAGATCGACCGCTCGAGCATCAAAATTGCCGCACTCAAGGGATCGACGAGTGAGAAGTTCGTCCAGAAGGTGCTCGAAAAGACCACCTACATGCCGGTCGACGACTACGACGCCGGTGTCAAGATGGTGCTCGACGGGAAGGTCGACGCCATGGTGGCCGACTTCCCGATCTGTGCCCTGTCGCAGATGCGCTACCCCGACCAGGGCCTGGCCACGCTCGCCGAGCCGATGACCATCGAGCCGATCGGCATCGCGCTCGCCCCCGGTGACTCGCTCTTCGTCAACATGGTCACCAACTATCTGAGCGCCCTCGAGGGCATCGGTCTGCTCGACGCGCTCGAGAAGAAGTGGTTCGAGGACGGCGGCTGGCTGATCCAGCTTCCATAGCTTGCAGCAGTCATCTGTCAGCTCAGGATTGAAGGCTGACGGGAGACGGCTGATGGCCTCAAAACGACGGCGCCGCGGCGCTGTCGTTTTTTGTTGGGCTATGATTCGCGAACCACATGGGGAGGCCCCAGATGAGCGCAGATCAACGCAAAAGCGGGTTCCGTGGTTATTTCGAGTGGTTCGTCCATTCCGAGGCCACCGGCAGCATGCTCCTCCTGGCGTGCACGGTGGTGGCCCTGCTCTGGGCCAACTCGCCGTGGGCCGCGACCTACTTCGACCTCCTCCACACCTATGTGGGGGTGTCGTGGGGTGACGCGACTTTCAAGCTCTCGCTCCACCACTGGATCAACGACGGCCTGATGGTCATTTTCTTCTTTGTCGTTGGTCTCGAGATCAAACGGGAGTTGGTGGTCGGCGAGCTGTCCTCGATCGACAAGGCCGGGCTGCCGGTCGCGGCCGCGATCGGCGGCATGATCGTGCCGGCCGCGCTCTTCATATCGCTCAACTGGGGTGGCGTGGGCTCGCGCGGCTGGGGAATTCCGATGGCGACCGACATCGCCTTCGCTCTCGGCATTCTCGCGCTGTTCGGGAGCCGGGCTCCCATCGGCCTCAAAGTCTTTCTGACAGCGCTGGCGATTGCCGACGACCTCGGAGCGGTTGCCGTCATCGCCATTTTCTACACGGAGAGCATCAACGTGCTGTCGCTCGTGGTGGCGGCCATCTTGCTGGCGGTTCTGTTTGTCGCGATTCAGGCTCGCTGGCGCCGAGGGCTCATCTACATGCTGATCCTCGGAATCTGGCTCGCCGTGTTTTCCTCCGGCGTGCACGCGACAGTCGCCGGCATCCTGGTCGCGATGGTGATTCCCGTGCGTCCGCGGGTCGACCCGCATCTTTTCATGGACGAGACCGAAGCGCGCATCGAGCAGATGCGGCAGCAGGAGCGAGATGCGCTGTGTCTCCTGAGCAACCGAGAGCAGCTGAATATTGTCGAACGTATCCACTCTGGAGCCGAAATGGCACTGCCGACCGGCTTGGTCCTCGAACGCCACCTCCACCCGATCCAGGTGTGGCTGATCCTGCCTCTGTTTGCCCTCGCCAACGCCGGCGTCGCGATCGGTGGAGATCTCTTGGCGGTTCTGCGCAACCCGCTCGCCCTCGGGGTCATTTTCGGTCTGGTGGTCGGCAAGCCGCTCGGCATCGGCCTGTTGAGCTGGCTCGCGGTCAGAAGCGGTCGCGGCGCGCTTCCACAAGGGGTGGCCTGGACCCACGTTTTCGGGGCCGGCTGTCTCGCCGGCGTCGGCTTCACCATGTCGCTCTTCATCTCCGACCTCGCGTTCAACGACGAGGCCTTGATCGCGACCGCCAAGATCGGGATCCTGGCTGCGTCGTTGGTGTCCGGGATTCTCGGTTTCATCATTCTCGCGAGGTCCTTGCCGGACAATTAGTCGTTCATCGGGATAGGGTTTGGAAAGGAGATGTCCGTTCTGACGTCAGTGACGCCGTCGTCAGCGGTCGGGGATCCCTGCTGAGCTGTCTGACCGGAGTCTCGAGTTTAATCGAGGCTGTCGAG
>SBFI01000095.1 GCA_006227875.1 Acidobacteriota bacterium | reverse complement strand
CTCGAAGGGGTGTGCGGTCCTGTTTAGCCATCATAGTACAAGACAATATTTGAGATATGAAGGGAAGAAAAGGACAAGAGCAGGACCTTTTCGGCCAACTGGCATAGTCTTTCTCAACGCCGCGGGTGCCGCCACTGGCAGCCGGGATGGTGTTATTCTTCGAGGCCTCGATGACAGATACCGAAGGAGGGGGTTCGCAGCCCAAGGGCTTGCTGATGCTCAGCGAGCGGCAGCGGGTCACCGTCGCGTCCGCGCTCACCATCCTCGCTGTGGTGGTGATCATCGGCGCCGCCGGGGCGCTGGTCTGGCTTATCGCGGTCTTCTTTGGGAAGTTCTCCTCGGTCTTCATGCCGTTGGCGGTGGGCGGCGTGGCGGCCCTGGTCACCAAACCCTGGTACGACTGGCTGCGCGAGCGGCTGCGACTCCCCAAGCCGCTGGCGCTGGTGGCCGTGGTTCTCTCCATCGTGCTGCCCGTCCTGGCCTTTTTCTGGTTCTTTGGTGCCCTGATCGTCGAGCAGATGGCGGGGTTGATCTCCAAGGTGCCGCAGTGGTGGGCAAACCTGCTCACCCTGGGGAAGGAGAAATGGCCGCAGGTTGTGCAGTTCTTCGAGCAGGACCCGTGGGGTCAGCGGCTCAAGAGCGCCTTCGAGGGCCAGCAGGAGACCCTGGTGACGGGGCTGGGGCTCCTCAGCGAGAAGGCCCTGTCGGCGGGGGTGGGGCTCTTTGGTGCGCTGGGCTCGCTGCTGTCCTGGGCGGTGCTGCCGATCTACTTCGGCTTTTTTCTCATGGTCGAGCCCTCCCGCACGGGTAACCTCGACAAGCTTCTGCCCTTTCTCAAGGAGGAGACCCGCAAGGACGTGGTCTACCTGGCGACCGAGTTCATCGAAATCGTCGTCGCCTTCTTCCGCGGCCAGCTGGTCATCGCCATGCTGCAGGGGATCCTCTATGCCATCGGGTTCTCACTGGTGGGTCTCAAGTACGGCTTTGTCATCGGTCTCGCGCTCGGCTTTCTCAACATCATCCCCTATCTGGGGTCGATCGTCGGGTTGGGGGTCAGCATCCCACTGGCCTACTTCCAAGAGGGTGGGGGTCTGGTACTGGTGGTGCTGGTCTTGGTGGTCTTCTCCGTCGTACAGCTCATCGAGAGCTATCTGCTGACCCCCAAGATCATGGGTGATCAGACCGGTCTGCATCCAATCGCCATCATCGTTGCCATCTTCTTCTGGGGCACGGCGCTGCAGGGGATCATGGGGATGATCCTCGCCATCCCGCTGACCGCCTTTCTGGTGGTCTTCTGGCGCCTGGCGCGAGAAAAGTACATCCAAGAGCTGGTCTAGACCACCTGCACGTTTGCGTCCTCTCGAGGTGACGTCAGCAGCCGGCCGGGTCACCGGGTTCTAGGCGAATTGGCTCCGCCGCCGGCCGATTCCGGATCATCGGCTCCTGGCACGGTTTGTGGAGTGGAGGTAGACGAGGAGGCACCATGGCACCCACGCCCGGCATCACGGATCCGTCAACGGGGTCCCTGTTCGGCGGGTAGTGAGGCTCGATCGAACCCCGGCGGGGTCGTTCTGGTTGCCGACTCGGGTCACCGGCTCTGTCCGGTGGCCCCTCTTTCGATCAGGGGTCTGCATCGGTACTGGACAGATCCTGGCAGACGGTTATCGCCCCATTCTGTCTTGGATTCATAGCAAAGCTTTGTGTTGCAAAGTACTTGACAGAGACAACTAGAGTGGGCTAGGGTCTGCGCATGCCTGCGACGCAACCGGTCAAGAAGGGGCGACGGGAGCCCGTGGCGCTCCACTCCCATGCCATGGACAACCTGCGCTATATCCGGCGGGCGATGGAGTCGTCGGCGTCGTTTACTTCGGTGCCGGGGTTGGCGGGGATCGTCATCGGCATAACGGCGCTCGTCGCCGCTGTGCTGGCGGGGACGCGATTTGCCGATCAGTGGCTGGCGGTCTGGGTAGCGGACGCCGTCTTTGCCCTGGCCTTTGGCGGCTGGGCGATGACGCGCAAGGCCCGGGGCGAGGGCATACAGCTTTCGCGGGGGGTCGGGCGGCGCTTTCTCTTCAGCCTCACCCCACCCCTGGTGGCGGCGGTGGTTTTGACGGTGGTCCTCCAGAGGATGGGCGCCAGCGAGGCCATCCCGGGAACCTGGTTGCTTCTCTATGGGGCCGGGGTGGTGACCGGGGGTACTTTTTCGGTGCGTCCGGTGCCGGTCATGGGGGTGAGCTTCATGATTCTCGGCGTCGTGGCGCTGGCGGCACCACCCAGCTGGTCGAACGCGCTTCTGGCCGCGGGCTTTGGCGGCTTGCATATCATCTTCGGCGCAATCATCGCGAGGCGCTACGGTGGCTAAGAGACAAGAGGCGACGGAGCGCCGCCAAGTGAGCTCCGGCAACAAACGCAAACGACTCGAGGGCCTGACCGGTTATCTGACGGATCCAGGGGCTCGGGACTTCGATCGCCTGGTGTACGAGCGTGTCCGGCTCGGCATGATGAGTGCCCTGACGGTCAATCGCTCGCTGACCTTCTCCGATCTCAAAGATCTCCTGCAGACAACGGATGGGAACCTGAGTGTTCACGCCCGCAAGCTCGAGGATGCGGGGTACGTCTCCTGCAAGAAGAGCTTCGAGGGTCGGTTCCCGCGCACCGAGTATCGCCTCACCCCCAAGGGGCGGCGAGCCCTCGAGCGGTATCTGGATCACATGGAGGCGTTGATCCACGCCACTCGCGAAGAGTAAGACTTTTTTTTGGAGGGAAGCTTTGTGTTGCAAAGCACTGCTGACAAAGATCGAGCGCCCGGCCTACACGTAGCCGTCATCATGGACGGCAATGGCCGCTGGGCGCGGGCTCGGGGGCTGCCGCGAACGGCCGGCCACCGCGAGGGAGCCAAGGCGGTCCGCAGCGTCGTCGAGGCGGCACCGGATCTCGGTATCACCACCCTGACTCTCTATGCCTTCTCCGCCGACAATTGGCAGCGGCCGGCGGCAGAGGTGCGGACGCTGATGGAGCTGTTCGAGCGCTTTCTCCACAGTGAGCGCGACAAGTGCATCGACAACGGTGTCCTGCTCAACATCATCGGCCGCCGGGACCGATTCGAGCCGCGCTTGCTGCGGGCGATCCGCCGGGCCGAGGCGGCGACTGCCGGGGGCCGAAACCTCCACCTTAGGATCGCGGTCGACTATTCGGCCCGCCAGGCGCTCATCGATGCTGCCGGACTTCACCAATCGCCGGAGCCGCTGGACGTCGATTCCTACACCGAGCTCCTCAACCGGGCGGTCAACTCACGCCCGGCGGCGCCCGACGTCGATCTGCTCATCCGTACCAGTGGCGAGCAACGATTGAGCGATTTCCTGCTCTGGGAGTGTGCCTACGCCGAGCTGTCCTTCACCGATTGTCTGTGGCCCGACTTCGATGGCGCCGAGCTCGAGCGGGCGGTGGCGGAATTCCACCGGCGCGAGCGTCGCTTTGGCCGTGTCGTCGAGGCGCGGGAGTTGGCGTCGTGACGACAGCTCGGCTCTTCGCGGTGCTGTTCATTCTTCTCTGTTGTTGTGTTGCCTGGTTCATCCTCGGCTTCTCGCTGACCTATCGCACGGAGGTGTCGGACGATCGGCTGTCGCCGGCGGTGGCGCAATTGTGGGGTGGCCGGCATGCCCAGGCAGCTCCTTCTGCCTGGTACGAGGCGACACGAGAGGTGCGCAAGGAGGTCACCGAACAGGAGGAGGATGGCAGCACCGCCACCCGCCAGGTCACCACCGAGGTCGTGGACCGGGTACCGGTACCGCTCGAGTCGAGTCGCATCGAGGTCGACCTCGATCTCGAGCATCGCCGCAAAGGCCTTCTCTGGTACGACACCTATGCGGTGGCCTTCGACGGGCGCTATCGGTTGAGATTGCCGGAGGCGTCCAGCGGCCCCCTTTATCTGAGCTTTGCGTTTCCATCTACCGAGGCCATCTACGACGACTTCGTCTTTCGTGTCGACGGTGAAGAGATCGCTCCGCAAGACGATCTGACCGCAGGCATTACCGCTGAGGTCGAGTCGACCGGAGGTAGGGAATCACTGGTGGAGGTGGGATATCGCTCGCGCGGCCTGGATGATTGGCGATACCTCTTTGTCCCGGCCGGGGTCGCTCAGGTCAGAGATTTCGTCATGACAGTGACCACCGACTTCGAGGAGATCGACTTTCCGGCCGGCACCCTTTCACCATCGTCAAAGAGCGCAGAGGTCGAGGGGTGGAAGCTGGTGTGGAGCTTCAACAACCTGGTGACGGGTCAAAATGTCGGCCTCGACCTGCCCAACCGTCTCAATCCGGGACCGGTGGCGGCGCGCATCACCTTCTTTGCTCCGGTGTCGCTGCTGTTCTTCATGACCGTGTTGGTCATCCTGGGCATGCTGGGTCGGCATCGCCTCCACCCGATGAATTACTTCTTCCTGGGCGCGGCTTTCTTTTCTTTCCATCTGTTGATGGCCTACCTGGTCGATCATCTGGACATCCACCTCTCCTTCCTGATTGCGGCCGCCACCAGCGTCTTGTTGGTGCTCAGCTATCTGCGCCTGGTCAGCGGCATGCGGCAATCACTTCTCCAAGCAGGTCTGGCCCAGATCGTCTTTCTGGTGTTCTTCAGCTACGCCTTCTTCTTCGAGGGCTACACCGGGTTGACGGTGACAATCGGCTCGATCATTACTTTGTTTATCCTCATGCAGGCAACCGGGCGAGTTGAGTGGGAGGAGCTGTTCGCCCGCTCACGATCGGGCGATCGACAGCGGGCACCGGCGGCGGGGCCGGCCTGAGTCGTCGCTGCGAGCCAAACCCCGAGTGCCTTCGTATAAACAGGGACTCCCCATGTGGGGGATAGAGGAGAGCTGCAAATGCTGAAGGTCGTACGCGGGTTCGTCAAGGGTCTTGCCACCTTGCACAAGCCCTGGTGGATCTGGATCGCCCTGCTCGGCATCGTCAACATGTCGGCGGTCTTCTTTCTCGACACGCTCGAGGGCAAGCTGGTCCTCGCGGCGCTGTTCGCGGGTGCGGTGTTTCAGACGTCGATATTTGCGGCGAAGGGCTATGTCCGGCTGCTGGGGATAGGTCACATCCTGTGGCTGCCGCTGGTTTTCTGGCTGGGAAGCCGCGTCGGTGAGATCGGCACCGACACCGTCTTTGGCAAGTGGGTGGTGGCCGTCATCGTCGTCGACGGCATCTCGCTGGTCATCGATGCCGTCGATGTCGGGCGCTACCTGGCCGGTGACCGCACCCCGGCGGTCACTGTCGACGATGTTTAGCCGCGATCACCATCGGCCCAGGCCACGTAGAGCATCGGCAGAAAGGCCAGCAGCCGGGGGTCGGCGAGGTTGCGATCCGGTATGTCTCCGGTGGCAGGTCGGCTCATCTTCTCTCCGCGTCGCGGTGAGCGGTGCTCATGACCTTATACGAAGCAGGGAAAACCCGGGCCGGCTTTTGCGCGTACAAATCTGCGAGAGGCATCGAGAGATGTTCGAGAAGAGTCGTAGCTGGCAGCGTTATAGCGGCAAACCCACCAAGATCGTCCGTGTCCATCTGGGACACGTGCCGCAGCTCGAGCCGAGACCCGAGGAAGACCGCTCGGCGCTGCGCATCGCGCTGACGGTGGCGGTGCTGTTTCACGTTGCCTTTTTTGTGATGCAGCTGCCGGAGATGGCCGCCAGACCTACCTGGGCGGGCCAGGAGCGGCCGGTCTATGTGGTTCAGCAGATCCGCTTCAAGCCGCCGCCACC